>DATHEH010000046.1:0-3810 GCA_035318685.1 Ferruginibacter sp. | reverse complement strand
GATAAATTGAGCCGGGCTTCCCTGTTTAATAACATTTCCTTTGAGCAAAATGGCCATGCTGGTGCACAGGTCACGTACATCTTCTACAATATGGGTGGATAGGATTACAATGACCTGTTCACCGATCTCGCTGAGGAGGTTATTGAAGCGGTTACGTTCTTCAGGGTCAAGGCCTGCTGTAGGTTCATCCACGATAATAATTTTAGGGTTTCCCAGCAATGCCTGTGCAATACCAAACCGTTGTTTCATTCCCCCCGAGAAGGTATGTACATGTTTATAAGCGTGATCCTGCAGGTTGGTTTTCTCTAATAATGAAAATACCTGTGCCTTTCTTTCATTTGAACCGGTAATTCCTTTCAGCACTGCTATATGATCCAGCAGCCTCCAGGCCGGTATTTTAGGATAAACCCCAAATTCCTGGGGGAGGTATCCCAGGTGTTTTTTAATTTCCAGTGGGTTTTTTATTATATCCGTTCCATTAAATTCAATGGAGCCCGAACCCGGTTTTTGTAAGCCGGCAATCGTTCGCATCAGTGTCGATTTACCGGCACCGTTAGGCCCGAGCAGCCCAAACATTCCATTGGTAATTTGAAGGCTGATATCATTGAGCGATGTTATCCCGTTGGGATAAGTTTTTGAAAGGTTTTTGATAATGAGTGTATTCATATGTTTGATTTTGAACTCACCCAACCACTCTGCAAAGGAGGGGAGGACGGTCGCGTTAAGAGAAGTATTTAAAATTTTAGACAATAATTTCCCTGTCGATCCTTTGGATCGAAAAAATCATTGGTGATATGTTGTTGATTTTATTCTTCTTTGTACTCGAGTATATCAGCGGGCTGGCATTCGAGTACCTTGCATATGGCTTCCAGCGTGGAGAGCCTTATGGCTTTTACTTTCCCTGTTTTAAGGATGGACAAGTTAACCGTTGTGAGGCCGATCCGTTCTGCCAGTTCGTTGGAACGCATCTTTCTCTTGGCAAGCATAACATCCAGGTTGATGATGATCGGCATATTATAAAGTTAGATCCTGTTCTTCCTGCAATAACAGGCCTTGTTTAAAAATGGCTGCCATAAAAAAAGCGAATATCCCTATCACGAAATGCAGGCAGGTGATGATGAGCATATCGCTTATTTCTATTTTAGCGATGAAAAAACCAATTAATATCAAAATGGGAACAATAAAGTTTGTTCCGTAAAAAACCGATAATCTTTTTACTCCTGTTGCTGTGAACAGCTTTTCCTGTTTAAAGGTTTTGAAAATATTACTGAGCATCCATAAGAAAATCCCGTAACCGAACATAATCAGGATCATGATCGCGATAAATGACTGCGTATAGTCGCCTAATAAAAAAGGGGTATGGGTGAATGGAAAGTATATTTCAAAGTGGCCGTCACTTATCCCAAGTGGCAACCAGGCGGGTGGGGTGTTGATGGTAAACAGGAATATGAATACTACGTAGATCGCAGTAACCAGGTACAGCAGGGACAATATCCTGGTAATAGAGAACAATGCTGTAGCTACAAGCCGGGTTGTTTTCATTTTCTTTAATTATTGTACAAATATAGATTAATTATCGTAAAACGATAATAAAATATGAAATATGTTTAAAAAATATGTTAATACTAAGTATTCGCCCTAGGAAGCTCTGTTCATGGAATGCATGTAGTTGCTCAAAAATATATTTTGTAGCCGAAAATGTTGTAGTCGTTTCAAATGGCTACAACTTCCACGACTACAACTTTTAAAAGGATTTTTGCATCACGTTCATTAACGTCCTAAGGATGTTTCCAGGTTTCAATGGACCTGATTTGAAATAAACCATTCAATTGTGTTTCGTACTGATCTTTTTTTCTAATAAAAAAACTGCCCCGAATCAACGGGGCAGTTTCATTAAAACCTAACGTTGGTTTATCAAGGGAGTTTTATCAACTTTAATTGTTTGATCTTGTTGCCTTGTATCAATCTTACTGAATAAGTCCCGCTCCTGTACCTGTCACCAATCATTATTATTTGTCCTGTCGTTGCTGTTCTTGTTTCAATAACGGTACCGAGCATATCGGTTACGATCACTTTTACAGGATCTTTTGGATGGCCGCCAATTATCGCAATCCTAAAATTGGTACTGCTGGGGTTTGGCATTGCAACCATTGATAGTTCTTCACCAATCTTACCGGCCTTTTTCTCAGGAATAACTGCTGCAAAATTATCCACTTCTACAGTGCCTTTTGTTATTTCCTGGCCGGAGAAATTTGAACTTGTTGAAGAATTACGAACCCTCATCTTCCCACCACCTAACTGTTGCCATTTAGTTGCTCCGGTTAACCAGTTACTTGAGAAGACCAGGCCCTGGCTACCCGTACCAACCAGTTCTACACTGATCCTGTCTTTGGATCCATCAGTTACAGCAATAGATTCCCATGCAGTGATTGTGAGGGTCAGGTTACCAAACAAAGCTACCGGTAAATCAGGATCGGTCAGGTCGCGGAAGTTTGCTTTTGTAACGATCGCTGCCATCCTATAGGTAGCACCGGTAGTGACAATTGTTCCTGCATCATTTACCGTATTTACGATCATAGATTGAATGCTGTTACTCTTGATTTGGTAAACTTTCTGAATACCATTCACCATGCGTTTGTAAATGATCGTTGCATTGCCCTGCAGGTTTTTATTGCTCTTGTTCCACTTGAATACGATGGCTGCATGCATTTTCTTATCATCATCACCTGCATACAATCCTTCAGAGTTTTGCATTTTAATCCAGCCACCCCCGGTTACAAAATCGCCGCCCGGCAAGGATAAGCAAACAGGAACTACTTCCCCGATCGAGCCGCGGTAATAATTATTCACCCCTGCCCATATCTCTATTATTTTACCACCATAACTAATATCCTGGGTGGATAGCGTATATAGTTTACCGGTAGTTACAATCCCTTCCTGGAAATTTAATGGATTCACCAATCCCACTGGGATGTTTGCTGTTCCGATTGTACTGCCTGCGCTGCTTCCTTCTTTAAAAGTAACCGTCGCATTCCTGATATCACCTCTTGCCTGGGCCGGAACATCATTCACATCATTTGAATCCAGCACAAATGCTGAAACTGTGATAGTACCCTGGTTGGTACTTGGATTTGCTCCGAAATATGATAGGCCATTGTATGTTACCTCTGCATCTTCACAAGAAACAATGAGTGGTGCAGTAGGATTGCTGACAATATAATTCGCACTTGTATTGCTGTAAAAAGCCGTTACCGTTTTATTACCTGGTTTTAATGGGCCATTAGTGGGACTTAAATTATTCGCACCGGGATACAACTGGTTTTCCAGCAATGTATCCGTCAATGTTGCAACTCCATTGGCTCCAACAGGTGCCGAACCCAATACAACTGTACCTTCAGCAGTGATGATCTTGAATGTTACCGTTCCGCCAATGGCTCCTGCTCCTGTACAATTCGCAGGTGTAACAGTTGCAACACAGGTTATCTTATCGCTGTATTGCTGGGTTACAGGAGTAGAAGAAGGTACAGTGGAGACAACCAATGTTGAAGTAGCTGTTATCTTATTGACGTTAACTACAAATGAACATGTTGATGAATTGCCACATGGATCTGTTGCTTTCCATGTAACTGTATTGTTACCAAAACTTAACTGGATTCCATTCATCGACCCGGTTCCGCTTGCACTTGTTGCTCCGCTCACAACCCATCCAACCGATGGAGTAGAACAGTTATCCGTAGCCGTTGGATCAAATTCAGTACCATTCACTTCGTAACTACATGTACCCGCCTTGCTGCTCTTTGTTACTGTTCC
>DATHEH010000045.1:0-2327 GCA_035318685.1 Ferruginibacter sp. | reverse complement strand
ACTGGTACCGGTACTGGTGATACCATATATTTCCACAGCATTGGAATCAGTAACCGGGTTATCAAGGGAGGTACCTCTCCAATGCAGTTCATTCCATTGTTTGGCCGGACCCAATTTGTCTGACATGATATCGCCTGAAAGCTGGTTACCCATTACATGGAAACCAACATTCAATTTATCGGTTGACAACAGACCAAAAGTTTGGGTTACCGCAACACCCGTCCCTTTTTTATAAACAAGAACAAAAGGCAGGTGTGTTTTTACAGAATCGATATAACTGAATCCCGCATTTTTTAATGCATAATACATGGAGTTCGGCCCATCGGTCATCCATTCAGGTGCAAAGTGTGTAAATGGACCTGCCGGGCCATTTGTCATTACCACATAATGTCCATCAGGTATAGAATCAACCAGGAACTTTCTTACTACTTCCCGCTGCGCAGGGGTTTCAATTTTAAACTGGTACCATCCTGGCTTAGCTGTTGGATTAATGGGTATAGGCCTTACGCTTCCATACTGGCCGGTTACCCCGTTATCTTTGTTTACCCATACTTTCTTTGTTACCGTATCAATGATATAAAATCTTAGCCCTTCGGTATTGGGTGCAAGCCCCGGTCCGTAAAACCCTTCCATTACTAAGATACCATCATTCCTTATGGAATAATCCGGGCCCTGGTTGGAAGCCGGATATATAGTTGTACGCACAATAAACTCAACCGGCCGGGTTGTATACCTGAAACGCCTGTCACTATCGAGTGTGATCTTATCGTAGGTATTTTTCTGGAACTGGTAATAATGCGACTGGTTAAACCCTGTAGCACCATTCGCCAGATAAACGAATGAAAAATTATTCCAGATGATATTGTTACCGGATAAAGGAACGGTTGAAGTTCTCCAGTAATAAACCGTACTGTCTGTAAAAGTAATATTTGACGGGCTGAATTGGATCACACCTCCTGTTCCGCTTATATTGTATATTTTTTTGAACGGAGAATTGTATAATTCTGTTGTATCGATCTCCATTACATACTGGCGCTGGCCGCTTAAAGGATTGGCCGTGCTGGCATAAAAATTAATGTTCTGCTGGTTAACGATGGAATAATTGTAAGGAGAGACAGGGCGCAGCTCATCCTCAAAAATATAAAAGTCCTTGCTGAGGATATTATTCATTTCTGATAACTCCGCAATGTGGCCCTCATCATCCAGTGAAACAATGAGTTTATTAAGGCCCTTATCTGTTATCGATATCGGAACCACCAGGTGAATGGAATCCATATAAATAATAGCAGGGATCTTTTGGTTATATAGAACCCTTATAGAATCGTTAGGTAATTTTTGTTTTACAGAAACCCTGATGGAATCTCTTATTGCCTTGCCGATATTCATCATCTTTATATCTACAGTAAAATTGTTGTCGGCTACCGTAATGATATTAGGCGTGAACTTCACCAACTGGTCTTCTATCACATAATCAGGCTGGGCAAAGGAATTTATTTTTAAAGCAGGGTCACCATGAAGGTTTACTTCTTCAAGATGTATCCTGGTATAGAAATCGAGATTACCGGGATTACCGCCAAGTGACTGCAATGTATTCTGGATCTGCTGACCTACAGTAGCCCCATACATCCTCCTGCAAAAAACATCATAAAAATCGGTATTGTAAAAATTAAGGAAAGGCGCAATACCAAAGTGTGTACTTCCTAAAAATCCAATGCTCCCTTTATGATCAAGCAATACATACTTTTCCGAGAGTGACATCCCTGCATAACCCGCAGGACGGGTACTACTGAACGTGAAAAAATTACCCACCGTACACCCGCTCACATGCATGAATGGATACTTACCATTGTTTTGGTAATTCTCAGGGTAGTTCAGGTTAATGGCAAGTTCATTGGCAGAGGAGTGACCGAAATATTTCACATAACTAAGTCCTTCCTGGAACAATTGACTTATACGAAGGCTCTGTTGCTGCTCGATAGCAGAAACCGAAGTTTTTGCAAAGGTTTCTACATGTGCCCCGTACAAAGTGTCTTCGGCAATATCCTTGTAACCATTCATATAGATAAGGAAATCCGCGTTCTCTGTACTGTCTGAGCCGCCGATGGTGTGCAGGAAATTTTTCATCCAGCCCTTATCAGCAATGGTCTGGCTGGGAGATTGTTGTACCTGCTCGTATTGTTTCATCTTATCCAGGTAAACACCAACTTCAGTTCCGTTGATCGCACCCAGTCTTCCGATGGGTACCAGGGGAACAACGGTACCTGGCGCTGAAGCTAACAGTATATCAGATGCGGGCCAGCCAAAGGTTTGAACAAGGTCTAACTGTT
>DATHEH010000044.1:0-3506 GCA_035318685.1 Ferruginibacter sp. | reverse complement strand
GGGCGAGATGCAACCCACAACACCGATTGGCTGACGCAACGTATAATTGATGGCTTTATCTTCCATGCTATGGCTCTCATTGGCAAAATGCATAATGCCCGTTGCAAAAAAGCGAAAGTTGGAAGAAGCCCTGGGAATGTCGACCAGTTTACTCAGCCAAAGGGGTTTACCATTGTCATTGGTTTCGGCCAATGCCAGTTCATCTGCATTTTCATCAATAAGCCCGGCGATCTTATTCAGGATCAAAAATCTTTTTTCTGCCGGTAAAACACTCCATTGGGGGAATGCTTTTTTCGCTGCTTTAACCGCTATGTCTATATCTTTAGCATTACTGTCGGGGATCTGGCCGTAAACGGATGCTGTTGAGGGGTCGATATTATCTATAAAATTCCCGCTAAGCGGGCCAATAAAATTACCACCAATAAAATTTTCCAGGTGATATGGAACAGTTAGTTGCATAAGTAAAGTTAAAAGTTAAATGTCAAAAACAAAAAGTATATACTTGTGCCCGGTTTTGCTTCTAACTTTTGACTTTTGACTTTTAAAATTTGTTAACTTACAATCCTAAAATAATCGCTATGCCAGTAACAGCTCCCTTTAATTTAAAAAAATGGATAGATGAGAACCGCGGTTTACTGAAACCACCTGTGGGTAACCAATGTGTTTACAAAGATGCAGAAAATTTCATTGTGATGGTAGTTGGCGGACCCAACTCCCGCAAGGATTACCATTTCAACGAGAGCGAAGAATTGTATTACCAGGTGGAAGGCAATATCGTGCTGAAGATAATTGATGAAGGTGTGGCCAAAGATATACCGATCAATGAAGGCGACATGTTTTTGCTGCCGCCCAAGACCCCGCATTCACCACAGCGCGGGCCTAACACGGTGGGTTTGGTGATTGAAAAAGTGCGTGAGGATGAAAAGGACGGGTTTCTATGGTATTGTGAGAACTGCGGTAATAAATTATATGAAGAATATAAAGTGATCACCGATATAGTTTCGCAACTCCCGCCGGTAATGGAAGGATTTTATAGTGATGAACATAAAAGAACCTGCAGCAAGTGCGGGGCGGTAATGGCTCCACCAATTAAAAAGGGCTAACATATTTATTGGTTTAGGAAGTTTAGAGGGTTTAGAAGGTTTAGCTTACTTCAACCTAAACTTCCTAAACTTTCTAAACTTTCTAAACTTGAAAATAGACATCCACACCCATATAATGCCCGACAAAATGCCCAACTGGGTACAAAAGTTTGGCTATGGAGAATTCATCCATCTTGAACACCGGAATTGCAAGGCTTGCATGATGAAGGGCGATAAGCTGTTTCGGGAAGTGGAGGATAATTGTTTTGATGCAGCCGTAAGAATGAAAGATATGGATGAGACAGCGGTTACTATCCAGGTACTTTCCACTATCCCCGTTCTCTTTAATTACTGGGCAAAGCCAAAAGACGGACTGGAAACCTCACGCTTTTTTAATGACCATATTGCCGAAACTGTTTCAAAAGATCCCAATCGATTTATTGGCATTGGTACGGTGCCGTTGCAGGATATTGATCTAGCGATAAAAGAAATGGAACGTTGTGTGAATGAACTTAAGATGCCAGGTCTTGAAATTGGCAGCAATATCAATGCTGTTAATTTAAGTGATGAACAATTTTTCCCTTTTTATAAAGCAGCTGAAGACCTGGGCTGCGCTTTATTTGTGCATCCCTGGGAAATGATGGGGGAGCTGCAGATGCAAAAATACTGGCTGCCCTGGCTGGTAGGTATGCCGGGTGAAACATCAAGAGCCATTTGTTCGATGATCTTTGGCGGGGTCTTCAAAACATTTCCGAAACTAAGGGTAGCATTTGCACACGGCGGCGGGTCATTTCCTATTACTATCGGAAGGATAGAACATGGTTTTAATGTGCGCCCCGATCTTGTTGCCATAGATAACCCGGTAAACCCAAGGGAATATATCGGCAAATTCTGGATAGATAGCCTGGTACATGATGCAGCAGCTATGAATTTTATAATTGAATTAATGGGAGAAGACAAGATCTGCCTGGGCAGCGACTATCCTTTTCCATTGGGTGAGCACCACCCGGGTAAATTAATAGAGGGTATGAATTTTCCCGGACCGTTAATGGAAAAACTATTATTTAAAAATGCCGATGACTGGTTATTCAGCAAATAGATTCGGATAATCTGTTATGATGCCGTCAACTCCCATCTTTTTCAGTTCTTCTATCTTCTTTTTATCATTCACCGTCCAGGGAATTATTTTCATATTCATGTCGTGACAATTTTTAATGAGCAGATCAGTGACCATTAAAAAATCCGGACTGTATATAGAAGGTGTAAAGCCAAGATCATTCATCTGTTTCCTGAAGCTGCTGCGGTTGTTTGCTTCTACTAAAAGTGCGGTTTTTATTTGGGGATAGTGCGTATGTAGGTATTTAAGCGTCCGCATATCAAATGACTGGATGATAACATAATCTTCCACTTGTTTTTCTTTGATGACCTTCATCAGTAATTCCACGAACTCAGCAGGCGCCGGGTGAAATATCCCGTCTGTGGCAGGTTTTGTCTTGGTTTCGATATTATAATAGGGAAAGGGTCTTTTCCTCGTCAGCATATATTCCTTTACCGCATCAAACACATCAGCGAGCAAAGGTTTTACAGCTTTTATCTTTTCCTGTTCAATGAAAACGGGGTGGGCTTTCATGCCCACGTCAAACTTCATGATCTGTGCATAATCCATTTTATAAAGATTATACGTCATCTCTTCACTTTTTGCCAAAAAGCTGCCATCAGGTTTCGTTGTTATTTCATGATTAAAGAAAGGCTCGTGGGAGAGGACTGCTTTTTTGTCTTTGCTGACACTTATGTCCATCTCCAGTGTGGTTACGCCATTATCCAATGCCTTAAGCATAGCAGGAATAGTATTTTCAGGAAGCAGGCCGCGGCTGCCGCGATGACCCTGTTTATCAAATGCATCCCATCCGCCAAGGGGGGTATTTTTAATAGCCACGCCGGAATTGTTTTTGGTTGATGAACAGGAAATACCAAATGCAGCAAGTAAAATAATTATGATGGCCTTACCTGTATGGGAGAAAAGATTTTGCTTGAGCATGCGATGTAAATTTTATTTGCAAAAAAAAAGACATGAACGATTCATGCCTCTGTAAATATTTTATAATGAGCCAGGGTTATGATTCTTCTTTATCATCTGCATTATTTGTGCCAAAAACCTCTTCCACGATCTCGCCGGTTTCTGTTACGGCCAATACCTTATCGGTATCACCTGTTGCTTCTGCATCTTCCTCTACCGGTGTTTCTTCTGTGTTGGATACTGCAAGATCATGCATATTAGTAGCCTGTACCAGTTCTTCCATCAATACCTCGGATATTTTAGGCAGGTCTTCGGCGCTGTTAATGCCAAAATAATCCATAAAGGATTTTGAAGTGGCATAAATGAGTGGTTTGCCCACAGCATCCTCATTCCTTCCTGAAATGATA
>DATHEH010000043.1:0-8712 GCA_035318685.1 Ferruginibacter sp. | reverse complement strand
CAATGGTTGGTACTAACAGCTCCTCTTATAATGCAACGGCAGTTGGTTCATACTATGTCGTGATATCCTGCGGTAATTGTAAGGATACTTCCAATGTTATAAATATAACAGTTGGCCCATGTACGGGAAGCTGCAGCAACTATAACCCTTTAAAAGTGATTGGCAGTGACATTGGTGGCCCGGCAAATGAAATTGCAGAACCGGATCCTGATGCGGTCCTTGCATATAGCATACTTATCAATCCTCCGGTTGCCAGTCCATGTAACGTAGTTACGTTCAGTGCAAATTATAATTTCAGTTTCCCCCATTCTCCCCAGTCAGGTGTGTTCTGGAATTTTGGCGATGGCTTTGGCGCTACATCTTCATGGGCAGGAATGTCGGGCACGTCAACAGCTTCCCCGCATACTTATACTACACCGGGTATCTATGTTGTATCGGCATTGATGTATTCTAATTGTCCGCCGCCGCCAACACCACATATTTGTCCTGTGCTGGATACTATTCATTACGTAGTTCCTGTTGCCGCAAATTTTGGTTACAATGTTAACTGTAATCTCATAACCTTATCAGATCTTTCAACAACATTGCCCAGCCTGGGATGTAATATCAGTTCATGGGCATGGACGGTCAGCGGTCCCGCGGGCGCAACATTCAATAATCCTGCTACACAAAATCCTGTGTTTACCGTTACGCAATCGGGCACCTACAATATTACATTATTAGTGACCTCTAATTGCGGCGGATGCCAGGCAACGGTAACTTACCCGGTGAGTATAACAATACCTTCGGCAACATTTACACCGCCATCGCCAATTTGTGCACTCACAGCTGCGCCATTTACTGTTACGAACACACCTGGGTTTTCCTATAACTGGAATTTTGGTGACGGGTATCAATCAAACTTAGCATCCACAAATCATGCGTTTGCTGCTCCGCCTCCCAATACAAGCCTGGTTACTCTAACTGTTACTGATGCGATGGGTTGTACCGCAACCAGTAGCCAGACCGTAACCATATTACCACCTTTAACTGTTAGCATCCCCACAGATAAATATATATGCCCGGGCGCATCATTCACATTAACGACAACGCCGGCATCATTTACAAACTATCAATGGTACTTTAATGGTAACCCGATAAGCGGTGCCACCAACCCAACTTATAATGCCAGCAATATCGGCGAATACTATGTGATCGTGAATAACGGCACGGGATGTATTGCCAAATCAAACAAGATGCATATCTGGCATCACCCAAAACCTATTGCTGATATTAAAGGACAAACCATACAATGCATAACCGGCGGAACAGGGAATATATATCTATACAACGCGATCACCGATCCGAATTATAGTTTTGTCTGGACCGTAAATCCTACAGCTACGTTCTCGCCCAACAATACGCAATACGACGCAAATGTTACAGTGAATGCAACAGGAACTTACCAGTTCATTTTAACCGTTACAAATATTGTTACGGGCTGTATCGCGAAAGATACTTTCTGTGTGTATGTGTATAATAACCCATCTGTGGCCATTGGCCCAACCGGTTATTTGTGCGAAGGTGTTATGCATACATACAATGTCATATCGCCTAATGTCAATTATGTATACCAATGGAATAACGGTATCACCGGAACAAGTATGACCACGGCACAGGCCGGGAATTATTATGTAACTGTTTTGGATCCTGTAACAGGATGTAATGCACAAAGCAATATGGTGACCATCAAGCCCCGCCCTTATGTTGTGCTCTTCCCCATCGGTTGTGATACTTTATGCGATACGGCTAAATTAATTCCGCCATTGCCGCTTGGGCCGGGGCAGAACTACAATGGCGTGTATGTAATTCAATGGTATGTGGATGGAAATTATCATTCGACAGGGCCTGTACTGAATTTAAATCTCCTGACCTTAGGTCAACACCAAATATATATTGTTGTAAACTTTATTGGTGATACCTGCGCTGCAACATCAGGCAAGTATGACCTGTTCATCAAACACTGTGGTGATTGTGACTGCAAGGAAAGTCATTGGGGAGAAACCAAACTGACAGAAGGGGAAAAGGTTCCTGCAAAAGATGCAAAAGCAGCACCAGTCAAAACGGGCCAGGTCAATCCGCCGGCAGTTATTGGTAATCCCATCGTATTAAATTGTGGCATTGCACAAAAACTGGATTGTAATAAGACCTATACCATCAGCTCATCTTATATCTGTAAAGACAGCGCCTGTGCAGGCAAGGTTACTTTCTCTTTGCAACCCCCGGTTGGTTCCCCTATAACAGGCACCAATACTATTACATTCACTACCAATCAAACCGGAACTTATATTTTAACCATGTATGGCTGGTGCGGTGGTAAGATATGTGATACCTGTGTGATCGACCTGGTTGTTGATTGTAAAAAATGTGATTGCAAAGGCAGCAAGTGGGGAGAGAAAACATATACGATAGATAAATCCACAAAGTCATTAAACTGTGATAAGAATAAAACGATAGATGTAAAGTGTAAACAGCCCGTCACGGTAAATGCAAATTATCTTTGTGCGGGTGCAGGCTGTAATGCTGCAGTTACCTATTCTTTACAACCGCCAACCGGGACGCCGCAAACGGGAACCTTGCCGCTTACATTCATACCCAACCAAACGGGCATATACACGGTAACCATGTATGGCTGGTGCGGCTCCACGCTTTGCGATAGCTGCGTTATCAGGTTTAAAACGGAATGTGATAGTAGCTGCTGCGACTATGAAATAAAAGCAGAGCCAAAAGAACCGACATATATAGCCGCTACTAACTCAACGATAGTAAGCAATAATTTCGCCATTAGCATTCCTGCCATTGCAAATATTACGGAAGTAAGGGCTAACGTGGTGAGCTATACCATCACCGATAATTTCAACAAAGAATGTATGAAATGCGTTAACCTTCCCTTTACCTGGGCAAGTGCTTCAACGGCAACAAATATCAATACGGCTCCGCCGAAGATCACGATGTATGGCGGAACAACGGTTCCTGCTTTTAACGGAAGCGGTGCAGGGGCCTATCAAAACCCGAGAGAAATAATATGGAACAACGGGACCAACCTGAACAGCCCGAATATTACCAATATCGGGATGAGCTTTATTTTACCGGCAGCATCGGCCATTGATTGTTGCGAACTGAAGGGAAGGATATGTGTAAAATTCATTTTCCGGGATAATGATTGCAAAGAATGTGAAGTGATCGCATGCTTTGATTTTGTCATCAGGAAAAAATAACCAAACTGTTCATGGCAATTAAAAACATTATAGCTACGGTTCTTTTCTTTTTATTTTTTTATGCTGCAACTGCGCAGGAGGTAAAAGAAAAACTAAATATCAGCGGTACAGCCGGTATTAGTTATGAAGGCTATGGTTTACACAGAAGCCCTTCGGGCTGGCTGGGTTATACACCCAGGAGGCCGTGGAACCAGGTACGTTTCAATTTTTCACCTACCTTTAAATTCGGAAAAAATTTCAGCCTGCCCTTTAATTTAAATTTTGCGGTAAAGCCAACGAATTTTGCAGGGCCTTATTCAGGCATCATCAAACAGGATTTTGGTCAATACATTACCAACCCCATGAATAATTTTTCGGTGAACCCGAAATACAAATGGGCGGAGCTGCAACTGGGTACCCAGTATTTAAAATATTCCGATCTCTCTACCGGTGATATCGGGATCTTTGGTGCAGGCATCGACCTCAGGCCAAAAACACTTCGTATCAAATTCTTCAGCGGCATATCCCAGCAAGGCATCAATTATTTTGCCGGCCCGCCAACAGTTACCGGGGCTTATAAGCGCAGGAACTGGATGTTCCAGTTAGGGACAGAAGAGGAGGGAAAATATTTATTCGCAGTAAATTTTGCAAAAGGAAAAGATGTGCCAACATCTTCCGCGCCGCCACCACTTACCATACGTCCGCAGGAAGGAGTTGTAGTAAGTATTGTGTCAGACCTCTACCTCGAAAAGGGTTTTTACTTCAAAGGAGAAGGCGCACAATCTACCTTTACAAAAGACATCGCTACACCATTAACATTGATCTTAAAAGGGTTCAGGCCTTTTATTGAAGCACGCACTTCTACCATAACTGATTTTGCAGCACAGGTTGCTGTTGGTAAAAAGTCAAAGGACTTTGACATTGGCTTAACTACAAAATACCTGGGAGCAGGTTTTCAAACGGTTGGCTATCCTTACCAGCAACCCGACAGGCTGGACATGACGCTTAACACAAGGTTCAACGCCTGGAAGGACAGGAATAAGAATTATAAAATGAACGTGGTGGCAAGTTTAGGGCGCAGGATAAACAATGTAAATAACACGGCGCTTAAAGCAAAACAATTCATTGGCAACCTGAACTGGTTCACGCAGTTCAATGACCAATGGAGCCTGAATGTGAATTATAATAATTTTGGTTTCCAGTCTGCCAGCGGCATAAATCCTTTTGGGATAAAGAATGTAAGTAATGATTTTGGATTTAACCCAACGTATAATAAGAGCACAACAAAAATGAATCACCTGTTTAGCTTTAGCTATAATTACAGTAAGTATGATGAGCGTGATGTTATTACCGGCCTTACCACATCCAACAATACCCATACGGCGGTGCTGACTTATGTGCCTACGTATTTTGAAAAAGAAATTTCACCCGACTTCAGCATTTTATATTTTTATAATGATGTGCCGATGGCAAAAATAAAACTGGCAACCTTCAGCAGCGCATTAAGCATGCCTGCAGCAAAAAAGAAATTGCGCCTGCGTGGCCAATTACAATATACCTTAGGTAAGCTGAACAGTTTCAGCAGCAACAATAACCTTATAGCTTCCTGCAATGTAGATTATAAGATAACGAAGAAGCTGACCTGGAATACTTACCTCACAACAAACTATTTTAAGTACGGTAATGAAATAATACCCAATGGCGCCAATTACCTGGAAAGCACCTGCCGCACAGGGTTTCAATACAGCTTCAGTACAAAAAAATAAAAAATGAAAAAGCTAATTTTCTTTATCGCACTGATCTTTATTGCGGCAACAACTATTGCGCAGCTTAACACCAATCTCATACTTGCTGCACAACCCCCGGCATCATTGAGTGAATGGGGCGTCCGGAGAGAGATACTTACTTATATTATAAATACACAGCCGGGATTAAGTTTTCCTGTCATCATCAAAGCAGAGATAAAAACAACGGATGGAACCGTTATCGGCACAACGGACCTGGCAAAAGCGAAAGTATTTACACCCGGTTCTGCTACAACTATTTTATTTGCAGCTGATGTTTTGCCCCTGGAAAATATCTTATTTACCGGTAAATACAAAACATCAATACAGCGCACCGGCAAGTTACCTGCTGATAATTATATACTCTGTGTGCAGCTGGTTAGGCCGGTTGACTTTACACCTGCATCCGCTTCGGTGTGCAAAACATTTTACCTGGCATCCATACAGCTGCCCATCTTAATGAAACCTTATAATGAAGAATTGCTGGACGGGAAGATCGCACAAACAGCTATAACTTTCAGGTGGACGCCTGTTGTGCCGCCGCAAACGCCACCGGTCACTTACCGGCTACAGGTATTTGAGGTGCTGGCCCACCAGCAACCCATGCAGGCTTTGAGGAGTAACCAGCCATTGCTTGACCAGGAGATAAAAGGGAGCACACAATACATCTGGCGGCCGCAGTTATCATTTCTGCCACCCGCTCCTGTTGTTTCTGACAGCGCCCATGATAAAAAGAAAACCTTCTTAAGATTTACATGGACCATACAGTCATTAGATGCACTAGGACTCCCTGTAACACAAACCGATGCTAATGGGGAAGCAAGGAGTGAGCCGATTGTTTTTTTTGTAAAGCCAACCGCCCGGAAGAATAATTAACCACGGAGAACACGGAGTTTTGCACGGAGGACACAGAGAATATTGCGTCAGCTAGAGAAAAAGAGCAGAATTTACCGGGTTAAAAGACTTAGCCCTCACGTAAAGATTTCTTAACCTTGGGCTGACATGCAATACAATATAATTGAACCCAAATTGAATTTGCTGGTTGGAGATATTATTACTCTTGCCATCAAAGTTCATTGTAAGTTGGGGCCCGGATTACTTGAATCTGGTTCAAAAGAATGTCTATATTATGAGATACTGAGAAAAGGGTATAATGCTCAAAAAGAAAAAGCACTTCCCTTAGTTTATGACGAAGTAAAACTTGACATCGGTTATAGAATCGACCTGCTGATAGAAAACAATTGATAGTTGAGATTAAATCAGTTGAAAGCTTGACAGCTGTACATACTGCTCAATTACTCACTTACCTGAAACTGTCGGGTGTACGCCTTGGCCTCCTCATAAATTTTAATGTGAAACTCTTGAAGGACGGGATTAAAAGACTTGCTAATTGAAAATGCAGTTGCTTTGTTTCGCAGGAATAACTCCGTGATCTCCGTGCCTTCCTCTGTGTGCTCCGTGGTTCAAAAACGCACCTTATCTTTGAAAAGATGGAAAGTAAGAAATTGAACAAAGACCAGGCCCTTCCAAAAATTAAACAATACTGTGCCTACCAGGAACGTTGCCATAGTGAAGTAAAGGAAAAGCTCTACAGCTTTGGTTTGTATAAGAAAGATGTGGAGGAACTTATCTCAACCCTTATTGAAGAAAATTATTTGAATGAAGAGAGGTTCGCCACCCAGTTTGCCGGCGGAAAATTCAGGATAAAGCAATGGGGCAGGGTAAAGATCAAATATGCCTTGAAACAAAAACAGGTGAGTGAGTATTGCATCAAAAAAGCACTTTTAACAATTGCAGAAACGGATTATAAAAGAACACTGGAGAAATTGTTTGAACAAAAATTAAAAACACTCCGGTCGGAAAAAAATATCTTTTCTAAAAAAAGAAAACTGCAGGACCACCTGGTACAAAAAGGATTCGAACACGGTTTGGTGAACGGGCTGATCTCGCAATTATAATATCGGTCAGCGGGAAGTTCTTAAATGGTACCCCAGCGACCTCAGTTTATTTGCCGTCTTATCCATATCACATACCAGGTCATTGCGTTTGTACCTGGCAGGCTCAAAAACATTACCCGACCTCGCTTCCAGCTTTTCAAGCTGGTCAAGACAAACAAAGCAACGGCTGAAGATCCCCAATGAAATAATACTGAGGAAGCTTTTGATATTTTTACGTGTGTAAGCCGTTTTATAAGCAGCTGCATAACCGATCTCTAACAGAGAAGAAAAAAGCAGCCGGAGGTCTTTTATCTTTTTAGCCGTTGTAACAAGCGTGTGTATTCCCTGCTGCTGATCCTTGTATACGTCGAAGATATCATTGCTCAGCTGCATGAGCCCGCCTAAGCAAAACAGCATTTTTTCTTCTTTGATATCCGGCGGGTTTTCAAAAGCTGTTCTGTAAAAGATCAGCGACTCTGCTCCTTTTAAAAGCGTAATGTCTTTTATTTGTTCGTAAACCAAACCCGGGCGGGCCTGTTCTTTACTGAGCACCTGTGCCTGGTACACCCTGTATAATTTTTCCTGCATCAGATTTGGTTGCGGCGCATTGGCAAGCGCAGTAGCATAAAAATACAGGAATAATTTTTCGGCGGTACTGTTGCCGGTTACAGTACCGGGGTTTAATAAAAATTCCTTTAACCCCTCATCCGAAAGCCTTTGTTTATCAAAAAAATCATCAAACAAACCCGTCATGGCGCCCTGGCAGGTACTGGTAAGCCTTTCTTTGCCCGTCATCTTCCTACCCTTCAATACACAAAAGGCCTCACCCAAAATTGCAGGAACCGCAAGGCCGTAATAACCGGTGATCTTTTTCAGGTCATTTTCCTCTATGCTGCCGTCATTGTTCTTCCTGGCTTCACCTAAAACGGGGATTATGTTTTGTTGAATGAATTTTTTTTGCGCCCGCAGGTTTTGCAGTAGCGTATTAACCAGGATGGGCGCCTGCAATGAACTTATGGAAATATTTTTTCTTTTCATTGGCGAACAGGCGTTTTATTGTAGCAATATATTTTTTCCATCCCCTAAGAAGCGATCCATGGTTGAAAAAGTAAAGTTAGTGACTGATGGGGTAATACGCCTTTTGTAAAATAAAAAACAGTTCAATATCATACAACCAATGCATTATTATTTACCTCTATTTAACAGTAGATTTACCTTATCATGCGTAAACGCTACTGTATTGCTAACTGATATTATATTTCCCAAAAAAGTGAATGTAGGGCAACACTTTTCTTCGGGATATTTTTTAATTTTATTATAGCTGTTCTTATTCTTTAAAATTACTCATTATCAGGTTTATGAGAAACAAATTATTTGCTGCATGCTTTATATGCCTGGCCCCGCTCTTTATAAGAGCCCAGGCAGATACGATACCGGATGTGAACAGGCTTTTGGACCTTTCCCTGGAAGAGCTTATGAATATTAAAGTAGTGACGGCAACCGGTTCTGTTCAAACCATCAGCGAGGCACCTTCAACCATGAATGTAATAACCGCAAAGCAGATAAAAGAAAGAGGCTATATACAATTAGAAGATGCACTACGCGATATCCCGGGCATCGATTTTATTCATACCAATGGCTATATACCTACACTCATTTATTTCAGGGGCATGTATGGTGCAGAGAATCTTCGTGCATTATTGATGGTCGACGGGATCCCGGAGAACAATATCATTGGCAGCAACGATATGGCCG
>DATHEH010000042.1:0-3420 GCA_035318685.1 Ferruginibacter sp. | reverse complement strand
AATTGACCGTGGAGCAATACCGTGTTACACGCCTCAAAGGAACAGAGCGTGCTTTTTCCGGGATATACGTGGATAACCACAAAACCGGTATATATAAATGTATATGCTGTGGGCAGGAACTCTTCAGTTCGGCTGCCAAGTTTGAAAGCGGGACAGGCTGGCCAAGTTTTTGGCAACCCATAAAAAGGAACAACGTGGAGGAACTTACAGACAACAGTCACGGCATGGAACGTACTGAAGTGAACTGCAGCAAATGCGGCGCCCATTTAGGCCATGTGTTTGACGATGGCCCAAAACCCACCGGCCTCAGGTATTGCATGAACTCCGCTTCCCTCTTGTTTGAAAAAAAATAGATTGTTATAATTTTTTGCAGTCTCTGTGCTCTTCGTGAAAGTCTTTGTGTTTGTGGTTAATGTATTTTTTACCACGGAGAAACAAAGACTTTCACGAAGTGCACGAGGAAGCGGTCTCCTATACCATGCATCTTTCCCCATTTTTCCTTCTAAACAGCGGAAAATACCAGCCAAAAAGCAAAATGAGCCTGTCAGATGCAAAATATTTCTACAGTATTAGCGTTTACAATATATTAGGCCTCCCCCGGGTTGAGCACTAATATCCTGTGAACCAATTCCATACCTGATGAAAAGACTTTTATCTTTTTCATTTTTACTGCTTTCTTCCATCGTTTCTGCACAAAATGGCAATGGATCCATTGTTGTAGTGAAGAATGCAAACTCCAAATTCCAATTTGTAGATAAGCAAACCGGCGTACCGGTCAACCAGCAATGGTGGGATGAAACAGAACCCTTCCTGAATGGTTATGCAAGGGTGTTCCTCAATAATAAATTTTCTTTTGTAAATAATAAGGGAGCGCTTATCGCTCCTGTGCAATTTCAAAGTGCAAGAAATTTTTCCCATCAACTCGCCGCGGTAAAAAAAGATGGTAAATGGGGATTCATAAACGGATCCGGTAAACAGATCTTCCCTTTTCGCTTTGATGTCATTTTCGATTTTGAAGGCACCGTATCTGTCGCCATGGAAAATAAAAAATGGTGGCTGATAGATAATAAAGGTGAAATTGTTAAGCAACCCGACATATCTGTTTGCTTTGGTTTTAAAAATGGCATCGCAAAAATAGCCAGGGATGGGCGGCATGGTAAAATGAACAGCAAGGGAGAAATAAGTTTTGATCAGCCCGAAGTACAAAAGAACAAACCAATCATTTATAATCCTGCACCCAATGCTACGGCTGCAGCATGTCCTGATAATATCGATTTTGAGTATGGCGATTTCACCAACTGGGAATGTTTTATAGGTGCCGTTGACTCTGTTGGTACCACCAACGTGATCACGGTTTGGCCATCGCCGCCAACACCCAACAGGCATGAAATAGTTCCGCGTACCATGCCGGCAGCTCTTGATCCTTATGGATTATTTTCTATTAATCCTCCTGACGGCAGCAACTTTGCGGTGAAGCTGGGCAATACCAATGTAGGTGCCGAAGCAGAAAGGATCAGGTACACCATCAGGGTTCCTGTAAATGATTCCAATTTCACCATTAAATATGATTACGCTGTTGTACTGGAAGATCCCGGGCATACTATTTGGACACAACCGAGATTCAACGCCAAACTTTTAGACTCTGCAACAAACACATACATACCTTGTGCTTCTTTTGAATATATTTCAACATCAAATCTTCCGGGCTTTCAAAATTCAACAGTTGACCCTGCTGTTATCTTCAAAGACTGGTCATCCGTTTTTTTCAGCCTCAGGGGCCACGGAGGAAAAACGGTTTACCTGGAATTCACTACTGCCGATTGTGTAAGAACGGCGCATTGGGGTTATGCTTATGTAGATGTTGAAACGCCTTGCGACCAGGACATCCAGATGGAATATGATTGTGATTTTCCGAATGTCACCACCTTAACAGCGCCCCCGGGCTTTCAAACCTATAACTGGTGGAGCCAGGATTATTCCATTTTATTAGGAACGGGCCAACAGGTGGTATTAAATCCCGGCCCTTCAGTAAATACAATAATCTGGCTGGAGATGATCCCCTTTGCAAATTTTGGATGTACCGATACCATTATGGCAAAGATCACCGGTGAACTGGATGCGCATTTTGATATGTCATCAGCATCAGGTTGTTCGCCAACTACATTTACTTTTTATAACAGGAATCTTCCATCAACTTCCACCACCTGGGATTTTGGTGACGGAACTTTTGGCACAGGAGATACTGTAACACATACTTATATTACACCCGGTACTTATACCGTTCAACTTAATGTAACAGTTGCAAGCGGTTGTAACGGAACTGCCACGCAGGATGTAACCATCCACCCCGTACCAAACGTGGTACAACCGCCTAACCTGAATGTGTGCAATGGCGCATCAACAAATGCAGTTGCATTTTCGGGATCCGTAAGTGGAACAACATTCAGCTGGACAAATAATAATCCATCTATCGGTTTACCGGCAAGTGGCAATGGAAATATTGCATCTTTTACAGCGGTCAATCCAACCACTGCTGCAATATTGGCCACGATCACTGTTACCCCATCTGCTTCAGGCTGCCCGGGACCACCCGAAACATTTACAATAAATGTAAGGCCTACACCTACAGTGCTGCAGCCATCAAATCAAATACTTTGCACCGGCGTAACAACTAATACCGTAATAATGTCGGGGTCAGTAACGGGTACGGTCTATTCCTGGACAAACGATAATACATCGATCGGGTTGGCGGCAACTGGTAATGGCAATATTGCTTCTTTCACCGCAGTAAACACAGGCAGTGCTCCTGTTACCGCAACAATTGTTATAACACCCTCAGCAGGAAATTGCCCGGGAACAGCACAGTCATTTACCATAACTGTGAACCCAACACCGGATCTTGTGCAGCCACCGAACCAAAACATTTGTAACGGTACAACAACAAATACAATTGCATTCTCAGGATCAGTAGCCAATACTGTTTTTACCTGGACGAACGATAATACTTTAATAGGCCTGGGGGCATCAGGCAATGGTAATATTCCTTCTTTCATGGCTACCAATGCAACTACTACACCGGATATGGCTACCATTACGGTGAGTCCATCTGCAGCAGGTTGTGCAGGAACTCCACGAACATTTACCATAACCGTTAAGCCAACACCCAATGTTATACAACCTGCAGATGATATCTTTTGCAATGGGGTAATGACGAACCCGGTCATATTTTCCGGGTCAGTAAGCGGCACCAGTTATGCTTGGGCAAATAATAATTTTTCCATCGGACTGCCTTCAGGTGGCAATGGTAATATTCCTGCTTTCACAGGGCTCAACAGCAGCAACATATCGGTCATGGCAGGTATTACGGTTACACCATCTGCTGCAGGCTGTGCAGGGCCGCCGAAAATATTTTATTTCACT
>DATHEH010000041.1:0-13326 GCA_035318685.1 Ferruginibacter sp. | reverse complement strand
TTAAGACCGGTTTTGTTAAGAATACTTTCCTGTTGTTCTTATTGAGCTTTTCGCAGGCAATAGCATG
This sequence comes from Ferruginibacter sp., assembly GCA_035318685.1. Lineage (GTDB taxonomy): Bacteria > Bacteroidota > Bacteroidia > Chitinophagales > Chitinophagaceae > Ferruginibacter. The sequence goes on along the minus strand of DATHEH010000041.1, from coordinate 13,259 downwards.
GGCACAGGATAGCACCGTGACAGCAACTTCAACATCAACTACTTCCACCACCACTACCTGGTACACCGAGCCCTGGGTATGGATAGTTGGCGGCGCAGTATTGATATTGCTGATCGTGGCTTTAACGAGGGGAAGCAGCAACAGCAGTACTACCGGACGCACCGATAAAGTAACCGTTACTAAAACAAGGACGACCGATACTGTATAGTATAGTATGGTTACTGGTATAAAAAAAGCCCGTATAACGGGCTTTTTTTATTACGACGAGGTATATCAGGCTTTTGAATTACTGTTATTACGCAGCAGGGCTACTAATAATAAAAGAAAAACGGCACCTCCTACAATCCATACCCATGGCTGCATAAAGAAGTTATCATTTTTTTCCGGGCCTGTATTGATGTTCACATCTACTTTCTTATCCTGCGCAAAGCTGTAGAAGGAAAATAACAGTGAAGCAATTAGAAAGGCTGTCTTATTCCATAACTTCTTCGCAGGTGCTAAAATGGACTGTTTCATGATTTTCAATTTTTGGTTTATGATGATGTATTTATTATTGTTCTTAATACAATACAATGCCAACATATTTCAATTACCATTTTTCGCAATTTATACTCTCCCGTAGATAATTTTCCACAATATGTGTAAGACGGGCAGCCTGTCCTGTAGGGTTCCCGGCCAATTATTTTTTTATCCCTTCACTTGTTTTAATTTACGGGGCAAACACGTTACATGAACCGTATTGACAGGGTAACTGCAATTCTTATACAGCTGCAATCCAAAAGAGTTGTAAGGGCACAGGATATTGCCGAACGTTTTTCTATCAGTCTTCGTACTGTTTACCGGGATATTAAAACGCTGGAAGAAGCGGGTATCCCTTTAGCAGGTGAAGCCGGCGTTGGCTATAGTATAATGGAAGGCTACCGCCTTCCACCGGTCATGTTCACAAAAGAAGAGGCCATAGCATTTTTAACGGCGGAAAAGATGGTAGAGAAGTTAACTGATCCTTCGTCGGTTGAGCAGTACCGGTCTGCCATGTTCAAGATAAGATCGGTGCTGCGTTACGCAGAACAGGAGCTTTTGGAAGATATGTCTGGATATATCGAGGTAATAGAAAATCCTTACCTGCCTGCAAGTGAGAACAAAGCCATCCATCTGCAAACCATTCTTAAAAGCATAGCCGCAAAAGAGATACTGGATATCGGTTACTTTGCCAATCATACCCAGCAATACAGCAACAGGGATGTGGAACCGGTAGGTATATTCTACCTTGGAAATTACTGGCACCTTATTGCTTATTGCCAGCTGCGAAAAGATTACCGAAATTTTCGCACAGACAGGATAAGTTATATAAACCTTACGGGCCGTCATTTTGAAAAGCAACACCCTTCGCTGCAATCCTTCCTTGCTAAAATGAGTAAGGAGAAAGAAATGTCCACCGTGCTGATAAGCGTAGATAAATCAGTTCTAAAATATTTTGGCGACCAGAAATTTTATAATGGTTTTGTTTCGCAGCGTGAAGTTGCTGATAAAATGGAAATGACCTTTGTAACGGCTTCCTTAATGGGATTTGTAAAATTCTATTTACTGTTTGGTGAATATGCAGATATTATAAGCCCGCCCGGACTGAAAGAGATGGTTAAAAAGAACCTGGAAGCGATCTCAACGAAGTTAGAAGCCTGACATTGTCGGTTGTAAGTCGGAGACTTACAACCAGTTCGTCCTCGTCAGAGACTTACTGTGTACCCGTATCTTTTGTGAGTAAATAACCTTCTATCATGAGCAGTCAGGTTTACTTCACTTGTATCTTGCAAACAAAGTAAATGTCGCACGGAAACCATGGATTGTAAACGGGATGCAGCTTCTTCAATCAAAATATTCTCAGTAACCTTTGAATGGTTTAAAAATCTGTAGTAGGCCTTTTGTTCGGCCCAGGTAGAGCATATTTGCCTTATGCTACCACAGGGGTTTAAAGATAAATTACGAAACAATTGAACCCCCTTTTTTCTAATCGATGTTCTTTTAAACGATTAGTATAATTGGGAATAAAGTAACTTGGGTGTAATTGTTCTATATCCATAGATACAAAGCTAAATAATATTTATGGGTACACTGTAGGTCAGAGACGAGGACGATTTTCCGTGAAAAAGGTCTGGAAGCGATCACATTCGACAAGTTCAGTGTGACAAACAGGATTTTTTTAAAATAAACTTTTCGCTGTTGACATAGGGCTGTCACTACCCGGTATTTACTTTGTGTATCACCAAAAAAATAAATACCATGACACAGATCTCATTATTTCAGAAAGAACTTTTAAGAGAAGCAACTGCCACCCGTAAAATGCTGTCCGCCGTGCCCGAGGGTAAGTGGGACTGGAAGCCTCATCCCAAAAGCATGAGCATGCTTCAATTAACCACCCATATCGCAGAATTGCCTACCTGGATCGGGATGGTGCTCAATACCAGTGAGCTTGACTTTGCCGGAATGGATTTCACACCAACCCCGGTAAAGGATACCGCAGCCCTGGTGGAGATATTTGACAACAGCTTAGCCGATGCCCGTACAAACCTGGCTAATGGAAAAGAAGAAACACTGGATCAACCCTGGACAATGAGGAACGGGGAGCAGGTATATAGTACCGAGCCAAAGGCTGAAGTGATACGGATGTCGCTTTCGCAGATCATACACCACCGTGCACAACTGGGCGTTTTCCTGAGGTTGCTGGATGTGCCTATTCCAGGTAGCTATGGCCCAAGTGCGGATGATCAGAGTTTTTAAATAGTTAAAGGAATAAAAAAGTTGCGGGATTATATTCCGCAACTTCTTACCGCTTGGTGGCTATCCTCACCGAAAAGAGAAAAAACAGGCAATTATTTCTTTAACAGCAACTGCCGCAAAGAAAATATATGAAATGAATAGGCTATCGGAACCAATATCCCCGGTAAAAGGATAAAAGGAAATTGTGCGACTAAAGTATTGGAAGGTTCATTCATAAAATACCTGAATGAAGTTGGCATGGAAAGTACGGCAACCACTAAAATATTAATGAGTAACAATAAGCCAATAACATTATATGCAATGGCCAGTTTTTTTGATGCATGTATCTTCTTCAGCACCAGGTATCCTACAGGTATTGCCAGTATTCCTGAAAGTACATCGAAATTCCTTCCTTCAAATGTCATTTGAACAGGAAGTTTGTTCGCTAAGAATGCCATCCACAATAACACTTCCACTAATATCCTGAATGATTGCATGAAGACCAGCCATTGGGGTGGGACAGATCGTAACAATTTTGTGCCTGTTTTTGAAAAGGCAATGAATAATACAAATGGAAGCGGGAGCAAAAGGGCGAAAACAACCCGGGGAGGCAGCTTACTGAAATCTGTAAAAAAGCCATTGTACGCAAATAAACTCAACAGCCCGGCCCATGCAAAAATGCACAAAGCCGTAGCAATTAATACCCATTGTTTTTTAGACTCCATGTATCCTGACTTATCTAATGTTTTATTCAGTCCATATAATATAACAGCAATACAGAGAACGCACAGCACCAATATTAATGCGCCGGGTGTTGAAAGATCATGTTTCATGTGTGTAATTTTTATTTTTTAATTATTACACAAAGAAAACGGAATACTTATTTTTTACACTTGGCAAATGACAAGAAATGGAGCGAATCATTTTTTTGCATACGCTGCCCTGATACGGCTTAAGGAAGTGTCGGTAATGCCCAGGTATGAAGCAATATGTTTCAGGGCCGCATGCCGGAAGATCTCGGGATTGCTTTTTAATAAAGCATCGTATCTCTGCTCAGCAGTTTCCGTTATCATAGACAAGGTCCTGTTCTTATGTGATGCAAAACCTTTGACCAATATTGATCTTCCGAATTCCCTGAACTCGGGCAGTGAATGAAAGAGATCATTTAGTTGCTCATAGCTGATATACCAGCCCGTACAATCTTCGGTTGCCTGTATATTTTCTTTGGAAGTTGTACGGTTAAAAAATGAAGATACTTCGAAAACGAGTTGGTTGGCAGTATATAAGTTAGTGGTAATATCGTTGCCTTCCGTATCGTAGGCAAAGGCACGCATAAAACCTTCTTCCAGATAAAAATATTCGTCACTTATCCTGCCTTCCTTTAACAGGAACTGGTGCTTGTTTACCTCCTTCCATACAAAAGCATTCGCAATGTCAACAGCCGGTCGCATGGCAACAAGGTTGGAGCTTAGAATGAACTGGATGAGTTTTTGATTGTTCATGATTTGAAGTAAAAGATAATGAATATTAGTTTTAGTATAAAAAGCTCAGTAAAGCACTGATTGTACAAGAGTGCGACGCCAGCACAGCTGCCCAAAGATTTTCCGCCGGCTACATAAAAAATTCAATACCTTCAATTCAAATTTTACAACTATGTCAGTTATTGAATTATTAAAGGAGTACTGGTGGGTTTTGGTACTCGTATTCGCCCTCCTGGGTTGCTTTGTCACCATCAACCAGGGATTGATCGGCGTGGTTACCATGTTCGGCAAATACCGCCGTATCATGCGTCCCGGGCTTAATTTCAAGATCCCCTTCCTGGAGCAGATCTATAAAAAGGTAAGTATCCAGAACAGGTCGGTGGAACTGGAGTTCCAGGCGGTAACGGTTGACCAGGCAAATGTGTATTTTAAATCGATGCTCCTGTATTCTGTACAGAATGAGCAGGAAGAGACCATACATAAAGTGGCTTTTAAATTCATCAGTGACAAAGACCTGATGCAGGCATTGATACGTACGGTGGAAGGAAGTATCCGTGCTTTTGTATCTACAAAAAAACAGGCTGAAGTATTGAACGTTCGCCGCGACATTGTTGAGAACGTAAAGGAGCAGGTTGACGTGGCGCTGGAAAGCTGGGGTTATCATTTGCAGGACCTGCAGATCAACGACATTACTTTTGATGAAGCCATTATAGCGAGTATGAGTAAGGTAGTGGCCAGTAATAACTTAAAGGCTGCAGCGGAAAATGAAGGACAGGCATTGCTGATCACCAAAACAAAAGCCGCAGAAGCGGAAGGCAATGCCATTAAGATAGCGGCGGAAGCAGAACGGCTGGCGGCACAGTTGCGTGGCCAGGGTGTTGCATTGTTTCGCGAAGAAGTAGCAAAGGGTATGAGCCAGGCTGCGTCTGAAATGAAACAGGCAAACCTGGATACCAATGTGATCCTCTTCAGCATGTGGGTGGAAGCGATCAAGAATTTTGCAGAATACGGTAAGGGCAATGTAATATTCCTTGACGGCGGCAGCGACGGCATGGAAAAGACCATGAAGCAGATCATGGCCATGCAGCAGTTGGAAGCAAAAAAATAAAGCCAGCAGAAAAAATTCAAGCCCCGGGAGACCGGGGTTTTTTGTTTATATCCTGTTTAAAAAAAGAAGATTAACATTTTCTTGTGCAGCTATTGTAAATTTGTTTCGTTTCATTGCAGGAACAAACAAGTTTTGGCATAATAATAGCGCAGGGATATAACCTATCTTAAATTAAAACCGGCAGCATGTTTAATATCTTATTACAGGTCGACAGTACTGGCCTTGGCACTTCTTCAGGAACCAGCGAATCTTTGTTTTCCATATTGGTAAAAGGTGGTGTATTGATGATCCCGCTGGCCATTTTTATGGGTATGGTGATCTTTTTCTTTATTGAGCGCCTGATCGCCATACGTAAGGCCAGCAAGATAGAGGATAATTTCATGAGCATCATCCGCGACCATATCATCAGCGGTAATGTGACCGCAGCCAGAAGCCTGACAAAGAATACCTTTCACCCGGTAGCAAAAATGATAGACAAGGGTATCCAGCGTATCGGTAAACCCATTGACGCTATTGAAAGAAGTATGGACAATGTGGGTAAACTGGAGATCTATAAGATGGAGCGGAATTTACCGGTGCTTTCTGTTATGGCACGTATTGCGCCGCTGTTTGGTTTCGTGGGTACCATCATCGGGCTGGTGATGTTGCTGAGGGATTTTGCTGCCGCAGCTAACCCTTCTATTACGGATATTGCCGATGCTATGTATGTAAAGATGATCACTTCAGCAACAGGACTCATCATCGGTATCATTTCCTTTTTGGGCTACAGCTATTTAAATACGCAGATAGATAAAACAGTGCATAAGATGGAATCAGCCAGCGCAGATTTCATTGATATTTTACAGGAGCCGACACGATAAGTACACGGATTTAACGGATTACACTAATTACACGAATTCGGTTCAACATGTTATAAAAGCAATTCGTGTAATTCGTAAAAATTAGTGAAATAAAAAAACAATGAGTTTAAGAAAAAGATTAAGGGATAATCATAATGAAGTAGATGCAGGTCCGCTGAATGATGTTCTGTTCATTCTATTGATGTTCTTCCTGCTTATCTCCACGCTGGCCAATCCAAACGTTGTAAAGGTCACCAATCCAAAAGGTAAAAGCGATACAAGGGTGAACCAGACGATCGTAGTTACGGTAACCAAAGATCAAAGAGTATATATTGGTACACAGGAGATCGAGATGCTCTATATAGATTCCTTACTGAAGAAAGCAGTGGAATCGAATAGAAAGTATGTTGACACGCCTACTGTTGTGCTGAACGTGGATACTGCGGCTTATTACGGAAAGGCCTTCCGGATCATGGAAGCTGCAAAAAGAGCCAAGGCAAAGCTTGCGGCCAATATTAAATAGAAACAACGACCATTCTTTCTTTGCCGTACATGTCTTTTTTTATCGTTGCTGCCGCATATCGCTTGATAAATAAAGCCATCACTTCTTCTGCATGCTCTTCATGTGTTTCCAGGTATATCTTCCCATCCGGCATCAGGTTCTTTTTTCCAAAGTCTGCTATCTTTTCATAAAAGATAAGCGGGGAGGCATCGGGTACAAACAATGCGAGGTGCGGTTCAAAGCCGCTAACATTTTTATTAAGCTTGTCTTTTTCCTTTAATGGGATATAGGGCGGGTTGCTGATAATGACATCCGGCCTTGGAAGCCTGCTCCAGTTGCTTTCATCCAAAAAATCCATTTGTATGAACCGGATGCTGGTATTATGCTGGGCAGCATTTTCCTTTGCTAATGAGAGGGCGTCTTCACTTACATCAACAGAGGTTACCATTGAAGCTGGTAAATTTTTCTTTATCGCGATTGGTATACATCCGCTGCCAGTACCGATATCCAGTATTGCAGGGTCAGTGAGTTTTGATTTCCGGTCGGCAACAAGTAGTTCAACCAGTTCTTCCGTCTCCGGCCTGGGTATCAATACATGGCTGTTCACTTTTAGTTTCATGTGGTAGAACCATGCTTCTCCCAAAACATATTGTACAGGCTTGTGCTGCAGCAATTGGGCAAATGCCTGGTTCAAATGCCCGGTTGTTTTATTGCCTAATTGCAGCGAAGGATTTTTTATGAGTTCAGTGCGTTTTACCCCGGCGATCTTTTCAAATACCCAATCGGCGATAACGGTCGCTTCGCTGAGACTATAGATCTGCTGCAGCTGCACCAAAAAATTGCGGTATAGTTCTTTAATAAACAACAAGACAAACTTACTACTTCGCCATTTATTTGACGAAATAACTATTATGTGCTTCAACTTTTTTTAAAGTAAAGACTACGCAGTACAAGTAGTTAAATTTTGGTTGCGTATTTTTGTTGCTTGTCGATACATGAACAATATATGCAGCGCTGCCTGGAACTGGCGGCAATGGGTGCGGGTACTGTGGCCCCAAACCCCATGGTAGGCGCTGTGCTGGTATATGATGACCGTATTATAGGAGAGGGCTATCACCGTCAATACGGGGAAGCGCATGCAGAGGTGAATTGCATAAATAGCGTGACTGAAGAGAATACACAGCATATTGCTGAGAGCACATTATATGTATCCCTTGAACCTTGTGCTCATTTTGGCAAAACTCCCCCATGTGCTGAACTTATCATTGAAAAAAAAATACCTGGCGTGGTGATCGGTTGTAAGGACAGTTTTGCTGCCGTGAACGGAAAAGGAATAGAGATGCTGAAAGCAGCGGGAGTACATGTTATTGTTGCTGTGTTGGAAAAGGAATGTATGGCGCTGAACAAGCGGTTCTTTACCTTTCACCAGCAGCGAAGGCCATATATCATTTTAAAATGGGCGCAAAGCAATGATCGTAAAATTGCTGGCGCTCATCCTTCAAGAGTTTTAATAAGTAATGAATTCACAAACCGCCTTGTACATAAATGGAGGAGTGAGGAAGCATCCATACTGGTGGGTACCAACACAGCTTTGCAGGATGACCCTGCACTTACGACAAGGCTCTGGCCAGGCAAAAACCCCGTAAGACTGGTGATCGATAAGGAATTAAAATTACCCGCACACTTAAAAATTTTAGACGGTACAGTCAAAACGATTGTATTCAGTTATAAAAAACAGGAAGACAAAGGGCTGTTGCATTACCAGCAGCTGGATGCAGCAAAAAATATCCTGCCGCAAATGCTATCAGCATTGCATGCACAGCATATCCAGGGGGTAATGGTGGAAGGAGGGTCCTCATTATTGCAATCATTTATTGATGAGGATTTGTGGGATGAAGCAAGGGTCATCACAAATTCAACTTTGAATATAGGAAAGGGCCTGGCTGCCCCTGTTTTAAAGAATGGTATTCCTGCGGGCGAGGAAATGATAGACAATGATGTTGTTTCATTTTGGATGAGGCATAAAATTTAAGCATAATGAGTGACAAGGATTTTTATTTTACAATTGATAAGCCCTCCACCGCAGAGTTCAGGGATCGTGGCAGCAAATTCATTGCCTTTGCATTCGCTATAGAAACAGCAGAAGATTTTAAAAAACAACTCCAGGTTTTGAAGAAAGAACATTCAAAGGCAGTACACCATTGTTTTGCTTACCGCATCGGCACTGATGGAAATAACTTCCGCTCGGGCGATGATGGCGAACCATCCGGAACAGCGGGTAAGCCCATACTCGGGCAAATAGACAGTAAGGCCATTACCAATGTTGCAGTGATCGTGGTGAGATACTGGGGCGGAACGCTATTGGGGGTTCCGGGCCTGATCAATGCCTATAAAACAGCCACATCGCTTGCATTGCAGGTAACGCCGGTCATTCAAAAGCAGGTGGAGGTGAATTATGAACTTGAATTTGAGTACAACCAGATGAATGAAGTGATGATGATAATGAAACAGTTCAATTGTACTGTTATCTCTAACGAGATGCAGTTGTTCTGTATCGTGAAAGCTGCCATCCCCAAAGCCCGGCTGGAAGAGGTATTGTATCGCCTGAAAGATATGCAACACGTTACCGTAAAAAAATGCGGATAATAAAACAGGAATTTGTAATTTTCTGAAAACATTTTATGGCGACAGAAAAAAAGTATAAAAATTTCCGGAGTTTTTATCCTTACTATCTTACCGAACATGGCGACCTAACGAACCGGACATTGCACTTTATCGGAACGGCGGGTTTGCTGGCGATATTGATAGTCGCCATTGTTTTGCAGAAGTGGTGGATGCTGGCCCTGATACCGGTTTGTGGCTATGGCTTTGCCTGGGTTGGTCATTATTTTATTGAAAGGAACAAGCCTGCAACATTTACTTACCCCTTGTACAGCCTGGGCAGCGACTTTGTAATGTTCTGGCATATCCTTACGGGGCAGATCAGTAAAAAACTGGAAGAAGCAAAAAGAACGATCAATTAATTAAATGAACATAGAGTCCATACGTGAATATATTTTGCAAAAGCCTTCTGTTACGGAAGGTTTTCCTTTTGGAGAGGATACGCTTGTGTTCAAAGTAAATAACAAAATATTTTTCCTCGCAGGATTGGATAGTGCCCCCTTACAATTCAATGTAAAATGCGATCCTGAAAAAGCAATTGAGCTGAGGGAGGAATTCCCGGATGCGGTATTACCCGGTTATCACATGAATAAAAAACACTGGAATACCATTATCGTGGATGGGAGGTTACCTGCAAAGCAATTAAAGGAGATGATAGATGATTCCTATAACCTGGTGGCGAAGAAAAAATAGTGTGCTATTTTTTCTGGTATTTCCAATGCCTTCCTTTTCCTTCCGATAGCCACTCCAAAGCCGTGGCCATCCTGCTGTTCCTGGTTTCCTCTGTCTTGGCTTCAGTGATCCACTCCAGGTATTCTTTCCTGTGTGAATAAGAAAAATTATCAAATACCTGTTTGGCTTTTTTGTTTTTTACAAGCAGCTTTCCAAAATAATCAGGTACAATGAGTTCCTTTTTCTCCGTGGATTTTGATTTGGGCGGCAATTTAATTCCTTCGTCGTTAAGTTTCATTGCCTCTTTTATCCAGGCAGTCATTTTTTTATCGGAAGGGAGGTCCTTCAGGGAAGTAAGCTTTCCCAGGTGCCCCATGGCCAATTCGGATCTTGCATTTTCAACCAATATCTTGTCTTTCATCAACACTGCTTTCCAAAATCCAAACACAGCGTGCTGTTTAAATGCGGCCATGCTGCACATCATTTCTCCTTTGTAATCGAAATGAGGAAAACTCCACTTCATTTTTTCTTCCACATCAGGACATGCTTTGTGTACCAGTTCCCGTATATGTGTTAAGACAGGCTTTGCAAATGCGGCAGATTTGGCGATATAATTATCCAGGGCTTTTTCTTTCTTTCCCATATGATCATATTTAAAGTATACGACTGCTAATGTAGAAAATTATTATATAGGAACGAAATGCGTTTTACTGTTCTCGAGTCTTATAAGTTTGGAAAGCAGCCAAAACAACAGGTAGCCGATCAGGCCGCCCAGGGTATTCAATATAAGGTCATCAATATCAAAGATGCCCAGCATGCTGAAAAGCTGAAAGCCCTCAAATGCCAGGCTAAAAATAAATACTGCAAGGGTGGTGTTGAATGCTGTTCTCAACCTTACAAATAAAAAAGGCAATATAAATCCCATGGGTATAAAACCAAGCGTATTGCCCCAAAGATTATGGCTGGCATATTCCGGGTTCCCACGGGTGTTCATGTATAATTTAATGGTGGTAAAAGGTTTGAGGTTGGCTTTGTGCATATTATTTTTTGCCTGCTGCCAGCTGTAATGGTGGAGGAAATGCCGTTTGATAAAACCGGGAGATTGCTTAAAGAGAATGAGTTTGGCCAGCACTGCCAGGTATACAAGAAGCATGAGCCAGAGAAAGGCCCTTAATACTGTATTGCTTGTATTAATACTGACAGGCATGGTTGAGAGGATTAATGATAAGTTATGAGCCTGTAAAATAACAATGTTCAGCTAAATATTTCCTTAATATTTCTATGTTCATCTCGTCTGCAATGAGACCGATATAATTATCCGGTCTCACCAGGATATACAAGGGTTTTGTTACGCCAACGCGTTTCCATTCTTCCATGCCCAGTGATACGGGTTTTACCAATTCAATGGCATCGATCTCCGTTTTTGAATTACTGATCATCAACAGGTGAAACCCAGGTGCTGTAAGCTTTTTGTAAATACTTTCCTTCCCGTTTTCCGTATTCACCAATATGTATGGCAGGCGGTCACCGGCTTTAAATTTTAATTTTTGGGAGGTCCTGTTTTGAGAAAGCGAACAGCCCCTATAACTCCATTGGATCTGTGAGAGGGTTCTGAACATGGTCTTTCTTATAAGATCCTTTTTAAAAAAAAATTTTAGTATCGGCGGTATGATATTATTACGGAACCAGGAGATCATCATACTGCTGCTCGTCATTATGCCAAAGAAACGGTCGGTGAATTTTAATAACCATTGGGCAAATGGCAGGCGTTCTTCATTATAAGTGGCCAATAATTTTTTTCCTGCAATGCGTTTTATTACTAATGCCAGTTTCCAGCTAAGGTTATAAGCATCCTGCAATCCTGTGTTCATGCCCTGCCCGCCGGCAGGACTATGAATATGTGCGGCATCTCCTGCTAAAAAAATATTCCCCTTGCTAAAGGTATCCACACTACGGTGGTGAAGCTTATAAACAGAGAACCAGTTCACTTTTTCTATTTCCATAGGGAAGCCTACTGTTTGTTTGATCGTTTTTTCCAGGTCGGCAAAAGCAATATCAGCACGTTCATTCAATTCTTTTGGAACCGTACCAATGATCCTGTGGGTGTTGGAACCCGCCATGGGAAAAAAGCCACAAAAGTTCTTCCGGCTGGGACAGAGGATGAGTTTATTAAATCCTTCAGCCCATTTTAATTTTGTATCAACAACATAAAATTGTTTTTCATAAGTTCCGCCTTTGAAACTGAAATCGAGCTGGTGTCTTACCAAACTGCTGGCGCCATCGCATCCAATGATATATTTTGCCGATGCTTTTTCCATGGCTGAACCGGGATCTGCCAGATCTTTAAAATGTACTTCCACTGAACTATCGTGTTGTACAATATTTATAAGTTCCGTATTCCAGCAAACCTGTTTGTTGTAAGCAACCAGGTTTTTTACCAGTAATTTTTCGTTCTTACTTTGTTCAAATGCCAGGAGATAAGAAAAATCTGTCTGTCCTTTGCCAAACTCACCTACATGTGCAGTAGCTTTTTCTTTTCCTCCCGAAAAAATGGCGAAGTCTGTAATGAACCTTCCTTCATCAATGGCCACATCACTGATGCCCATTTGCTGGTATATCTCCATACTGCGGGCCGTTATTACAATGGCCCTTGATTGATCTGTAGGACCTGCTTTGCTGTCTATGATAAGAAGGTCAATATCGTATCTCGCCAGTTGATTGGCAGCCATCAGGCCTGTAGGACCTGCGCCGATGATGATGACGTCGTATTGTTTCACGTTGACAAATGAGTAAGAAAGGTAATTCCGGACTAAGGTAGATATTGTTGGTCAGCTGGCCAACAGTGGTAAAAATTTTGAACCACATAGGATCATAGGAAACATAGCCATGACCCATCTCTATGTATTTTCTATGTTCTTTATGTTGCTATGTGGTTCAGTTTTTTTAACTACCCGGTTTTTTTAGCGGTGCACATCCAATCCCACGGATATGGATCCTTTAACCATTTTGGGGGTTTATGGAATTCGGTATCCCATCCGTAATTAATTTTTTTTATAAGGTTCACCCCGAAACCTTCCAGGGCAAGCAGCAACTCCAGTTCTTCTTTTAAATAATGCTTGGTGGGCACGTCATCGATATCGGTAACCCCCTGTTTGATATTTTTTACCTGGTCGATCGCTTTTTTGGATTCGGGCTTTTTATCATTTTCCGCATCATCTACGTTCCAGCGGTTGGCAATGATG
>DATHEH010000040.1:0-5191 GCA_035318685.1 Ferruginibacter sp. | reverse complement strand
GGCCCCGGATCATACAAACCAACGGCAGCAGACCAGCGCTTTTTCCAGATCATCGGCGGCGATTATAAATTCCTTGCTAACACAGAGCTCAGGATACCACTTGCTGCAACATTTAGCGGCGCTATATTCGTGGATGTAGGTAATATCTGGACCAAGGATACCCTCATCTTTGGGCGTGCCGGCCAGTTAAGCAGGAACTGGTATAAGGAACTTGCCGTTGCATCAGGAATAGGCATAAGGATTGATGCTACTGTATTACTGATAAGGGTTGATCTTGGAATACCATTTCGTAAGCCTTACCTGCCTGAGTCGGAAAGATGGGTATTTAATAAGATCGATTTTACCAGTAGGGCATGGAGAAGGGAGAACCTTATTTTGAACATTGCATTAGGATTGCCATTTTAATATCTAATTTATAAACCAGGTACCTTGAGAAAACTAATAAGAATAATACTGATAGTGATCGTGATCGCTATCGTGGGTGGCTGGTTTTACTGGCAGAGCTATAAAAAATCGATCATCAGGGACCAGATAGAGAGTGCGGTAAGCAAGGGAAGCGGCAGCCTTTATTTTATTCATTATGACAGTTCTGCCATTGATGAAGTGAACGGTAATGCTTCTTTCTATAATGTCGTCCTCCAATCAGATTCCCTGGAAAAACAATTGCGGCAATATGATACTGCCGCTGCGGCTACTATTTATAACGTGCGCATTGCAGAGGTCAGTGTAAGAGGTGCGAATATCCAGGGGCTTATAAACAATACAGCGATAGAAGCCACGTCAATACGCATTATAAGGCCCCTGGTGTATATCATCAGTTCAGGTAATAAACAAAAAAAGACACTGAACCGGAACGACAGCCTGGAAATTTATGAGAAACTGCTCGGTAAATTTAAAACCATCAATGCCCGTGAAATAATAATTGAGAATGGTAACCTGCATCTGGCGGATAAGACCGGTACGCCGCATACTTCGCTGAAGGATATCTCGATTCAATTAAAGAATTTCAGGATCGACAGCACAAAAAATTATGAAAATATCATAAGTTATTTTCTGAAGGATATCATTGCCAGTGTACAGGAGGTCTATATCATGGGGGAGAACCGCCAAACCATTTTTGCAGGTGTGGAATACAATGCACCGTCGAGATTTATCCGCATCAAAAAATTCCAGCAAAAAAATAACCAGCAGCAGATCGTGTTCGACATTAATAATACAACCATCAATGATATCTCCACCAATACCTTCATTCTTACCCATGAGTTGAAAGCGGAAGAATTGATAAGCGAGGGAGGTTTACTCACTTTTTACCGCAGTCCGAAGAAGGATGTAAACACCAACAACGATGAAATTGAAATTGACAGCAGCTATTTTAATGAAGCATTGCTGAACACGGTAAGCATTGGCAACACCAAAATATTGATCTATAACAAGGCAAAGCCGAATGAACCCCCATTAACGCTCAGGAATGTAAAATTTTCAGCTACGGATATTCAAAAGCTGAATGAGGGTACAAGTGTAAGGAACCTGATCAGTAAGAGCACCTGGATATTATCGGCGGATGGGTTTTCATTCCTGTCTGAGAACGGGTTCTATAAATATAATGTCGGGGCTTTTGATATCAACAATGTCAATTCTTCGATGCGGGTAAAAAGCTTTTCTGTTACACCAACAATCTCGGAAGAAGCCTATGTGAGAAGTCTCAAATACCAAAATGATTTCTATAACCTGGACTTTAAGAATATTGAAGTGATCGGCATCAATATACAAATGCTGGTTACGCAAAAAAGGCTGGAAGCCGAAACTGTTGTGGTACAACCTTTAATAAAAATAGGTATGGACAGGACCGTTAAGCCAAGCCCGGTAAGTAAGGTTGGTAATTATCCGCACCAGCAACTGCAAAAGCTAAAATTCCCTTTTCGTATAAAAAAGCTTACGATCAGAAATGGGTTAGTAGCTTATAAAGAAAAGAATGACGTAACCGGGCAATCAGGTACCATATTTTTTAATGATATTAATGGAACGGTATCCAATATAACCAATATTAAAGAACACATAAGCCAGAATAACCTGCTTGCGCTTGATGCAACCGGGAACTTTTTAGGTGTAAGCAAATTCAATACGCTATGGAAACTTCCGCTTAATACCACTAATGGCACTTTTGAGGTATCGGGAACAGCCGGCGCATTCAATGCAGAAGCACTGAATCCTGTTACTGAACCATTAGGGATGGCTTCCATAAAAAAAGGCCAGGTCAATAAACTTACTTTTAATTTGAAAGGCAACGACTATGGAGCAAAAGGCTCTGCTACCTTATTATATGAGGATCTTAAACTGGAGCTTTTAAAGAACGATTCAGGAGATATAAAAAAGAAAGGTTTCATGAGCATGGTGGCAAATGCGCTTATGAAAGATAAAAATCCGCAAAACGGGATAGTAAGAACAGAACAGATCGATTTTCCGAGGGATATACACAAATCATTTTTTTCGCTGCTATGGAAAAGCATTTTTTCTGCAGCAAAAAAAACGACGCAAAAACTTTAGGAGATCCTTACTTATTTTTCTCCCACACCTTTTTCTTTTATCAACGCATAAATTGCTTTGGCATCTACAGGTGATCCGGGGGTAAGATTTTCTGCTCCCGTTGCTGTGATCACGATGGTATCTTCCAGGCGGATATGTATCTTTTTTTCCCTGTCCTCAAGAATGGGTTCTACATTAAAAACAACGCCTTCCACGAAGGGCTTGTCGTAACTGCCAACATCATGAACCGCCATCCCAACAAAATGGCCAACATATCCAAACCAGTATTTTTCCAGCCCGTTCCTTTTGTAAACTTCTTTACCCACCTTTTCCATATCACTTAAGGTTATACCCGGTTTCATCATTTTGATTATTTCATCACGGGCCTCTTTTACACAATTGTAAAATTTAAGTTGTTCGGCAGTAAATTCACCGCCTACAGGCCATGTTCTTGTAATATCCGTTACATAATAATTCAGTTCGGGCGCATAATCGATCAGCAATACGGTACCGGGTTCCAATAAATGGTTGTTGGCATTATAATGCCATATCAATCCTCTTTCACCCGAAGCGGCGATAGCAAAATACGCGGGGCCTGCA
The DNA here is from genome assembly GCA_035318685.1 of Ferruginibacter sp. Classification (GTDB taxonomy): domain Bacteria; phylum Bacteroidota; class Bacteroidia; order Chitinophagales; family Chitinophagaceae; genus Ferruginibacter. Next base: position 2,068 of record DATHEH010000040.1, on the reverse strand, counting down.
GAGCCATTGTCATCAAAAATAAAATCACAGGCGGCAACGGTCTGGTATTCGTAAATGCCGGGACGTGTAACTTTAATGGCCTCATTAATACCCAGGCAGCCGATCCTGCCACATTCACGCAGCACAGCAATTTCTTTTTTGTCTTTTACCCAACGCATGTCATCAAGTATCGGTGTAAGATCATTAACGGCATTGGCGGGAAAGCGCTCCTTGATCTTATTATAAAACGTTACTTCTTTGGAGATACGCCCATCCCAGGGATCATTCAATCTTGCTGAACGGATCTGCGTACAACGGTCGCGGCTCATTTCCGCCAGTTCCTGAGGAGATTGCTGGATAAAAAAACTTTGCCTTCTATCGGCATACTGGTGGAGCATATTGGTAAGCCAGGATTTAGACATCACCCTGTCGAATTTGTAAGCAGTAGCTGCTTCTGCACCGGGTTTTATCCATGCCTCTGTTTTAATATCATTACTCATATTATCCGGAACCAGTAAATAAGATTGTTTGTTCTTACCATCAATGATCAATACGGCATCGGGTACTTCTACGCCGCTGAGGTAATAAAAATTATTATCCTGCCTGAATTTAATATAGGCTTCCGGCAATTCGGCACCTACCAATACGGCAACGCCATCACCGATCTTTTCCATTATCTTTTTTCGCCTGGCCGCAAAATCTTCGGGTGAAAAATATTTCCACATGCTTTGGCTGAAAGCCATTTCTGATACCAGTAAGGATACACAACAGGTTAAGACCTTGATGATTCTCATATAGTGCTATTTAACGAACTTAAATATATATAAAAATATTCACCCATAAGAAAGTCATGGGGATCCCATCAAATTTCAATTGATCTTTTCATCGCAGATAATTGTAAATTTATAGATTAAACCATTGGGCAAAGAATGAGTCTTACACCCGTTCCGGATCTATAGCTTAAATATCTTACGTATATGTCATTATCCAATCGATTAAAAAATCAGCACCTGTTATGGAGAAGCGCTTTTGGCCCCATGGCCGAGAACGCCGCTGAACTTGATAGCCTTCCCCCCAAAAAATTATGGCAGCTCTTAGTAAATACATCGGCTAAGTCCCCGGTTAAGATAGAGGTTGCAAAAAGCAGGGCCGACCTGTATAGCGAGATGGGTGGGGCAATGAAGAAAAATGAATTAACAAGGGACCAACGGCGGTTGCTTCAGCAACAATCAAGAGATGACCTGAGAAATATGAATATCCGCTGGCTGGATGAAATGATCAACAGCGAGGCGCAGTTGCGTGAAAAAATGAGCCTTTTCTGGCACGGGCATTTTGCGTGCCGCGTAAATAATAGTTTTTTTCAACAGGAGTTATTGCAGGTAGTAAGAACAAATGCGCTGGGCGATTTTAAAGAACTTTTAAGGTCAGTGAGTAAAAGCCCTTCCATGCTGCAGTTCCTCAATAACCAGCAAAACAGGAAACAACACCCCAATGAAAATTTTGCCCGTGAGGTAATGGAACTCTTTACCATGGGCAGGGGTAATTATACAGAGAACGATATAAAAGAAGCTGCACGGGCCTTTACAGGCTGGGGTTATAATGTACAGGGAGAGTTTATTTTCAGGAAGAACCAGCATGATACGGGCACTAAAACCGTATTGGGTAAAACGGGTAATTATAATGGCGATGATATTATTGACATCTTACTGGAACAAAAACAAACAGCAAAGTTCATCTCTAAAAAAGTATACAGGTACTTTGTAAATGAGCACGTTGACGAGGCAAAAGCAGAATGGCTGGGTAACAGGTTCTATCAAAGCGGCTATGACATAAAAAAATTACTGGAAGATATATATACCGCCGACTGGTTCTATGATGAAAAGCATATTGGCACTAAAATAAAATCGCCTGTTGAATTACTGGCAGGGATCAGGCGTTTACTACCCATGCAAATGGAAAATGACCAGGCACAGCTGTTATTTCAACGTACGCTGGGGCAGGTGTTATTTTACCCGCCTAACGTTGCCGGCTGGCCAGGTGGAAAAACCTGGATCGACAGCAGCTCATTGATGTTGCGCATGCGTATCCC
>DATHEH010000039.1:0-6985 GCA_035318685.1 Ferruginibacter sp. | reverse complement strand
AACAAGTTTGCAACTATCAGCAAGAGTATTTTCGCAAAATACCATCACCCTCAAAATGCAATCGGTAGAACTCAAGAAGGCCCTGGGGCAGATTGAGAAAAAAAGCAATTACCGGTTTTTGTATAATGATGATGTTTTACTGCAATTTAAAAAAGTAAATATCAACGCAGATAATTCCCCGGTAACCGAAGTTTTAGACAATCTTTTAGCCGGCTCAGAAATTACCTATAAAGAACTTAAAAACAACCTGATCGTTATTACCCGAAAGAACGAAGTTTACCGTGATGTGCCAATATCAGGCAAAGTTGTTTCTGACAATGGAGACCCTATTGCAGGGGTTTCAATTTTGGTTAAAGGAACCAACATAGGAACAAAAACTGATGCTAATGGCAACTTCTCCTTTACGGTGCCGGATAATGCAATATTAATATTCAGTTCCGTAGGCTATGAAAATACAGAGGTTTCCGTAGCAGGTCAAACCACATTGAATGTTACATTAAAACTATCTGAAAAGATCCAGGATGCTGTAATTGTAATTGGGTATGGGTCTGCACGTAAAAAAGACCTGACCGGGTCAGTAGCATCTGTTACCGGGGCAGAACTTGCCAAACAACCTGTATTAACTGCAACACAGGGGGTACAGGGAAAAGTGGCAGGTGTGCAGGTAATTTCCAGCGGCGATCCTAATGCACTTCCTGTTATCCGTATACGGGGTACAGGCACTATGCTTGCCGGAGCCAATCCCCTGTACGTGGTGGATGGAATAATTAATGATGATATCAGGAATATTAACTCTGCCGATATAGTGAGCATGGAAATTCTAAAAGATGCTTCTGCCACTGCTATCTATGGTATGAGGGCCGCAAATGGTGTGATTCTTATTACAACCAAAAAGGGCAGGCCGGGCAGGATGATTGTAAATTATGATGCAACGATAGGCATAAAAGAAGCTACCCATTTGGTAAATATGGCCGGCGCAAATCAATATGCAGGATATATTAATGAAGCCAGTATTTATTATGGCGCCGGCGATAGCCTTGTTAAGCAAGCTATGTTACAAAGCGGCGGTAATACAGACTGGTACGATGAAATATTAAAGAAAGGGTTCTTTCAAAACCATAACATTTCCTTATCCGGCGGCAGCGATAAAATAAATTATTTCCTAAGTGCAGGATACCTGTCAGATGAGGGTATCATCAGAACAAACGATTTTAAGCGTTTTACTTTAAGAAATAACAATGATTATAAGATCACCAAAAATTTTAAGATATCTACCCTGGTTTCCTACAGCCGTTCCGATGTACGAAATGTAGATCTTGGTGGATTTAATGTGGCATACCGTGCAGCACCTTATGTTATTGCAAAACAAAATGATAAGTACGGTAACACTTCGCTTTCCAATAATGTTGGAAATCCTATACTTGACCAGGATAAAAATAATAACTCAGGTAAGGGCGACCGCTTCCAGGCAAATGTGGTAGCTGAACTTAAACCCATAACCTGGATTACTTTAAGAACAAGTTTTGGGATTGATAAAAATAATTTCCGCAGCGTTTCTTATGGCTATAAATATTTGAATGACGGCCCTAACAATGTGTTCCTTACCTCAGGCAGCAACCAGGTAAGAACCAACAGCCGTTTAACTGTGGAAGAAAGCCAGGGCAACCGCTGGGTATGGGACAACACGGCTACATTAGCTAAAAGATTTGGCGGCCACAATTTTAACCTGCTGGTTGGTACTACAGCAGAACAAATCAGGGATAATACTTTAGGAGGTACAAGAATAGATGTTCCTGAAAGTGAAGACCAATGGTACCTGGGTGCCGGTTCTTCTTTAGGGGCCACCAATACCAACACCGGCGATAAGTCTACCCGTAATTCTTACCTGGGCCGGTTAAATTATAATTTTAGCGATAAATATTTTTTAACAGCAACAGGAAGATATGATGGCAGCTCACGGTTACCAAAAGATAGCAGGTGGGGTTTCTTTCCTTCTGTAGGTGCAGGATGGGTTATCACAAGTGAGAGATTTATGGGAAGTCAGAAAATTTTTGACAACCTTAAGCTCAGGGCCAGTTATGGTAAGGTAGGTAACGATGGTATTCCCAGCAATTTGTTTATCCCGCTTGCCACGATCAATTTGCCATATTTCTTTAATGGAACAGAGTACCAGAACATTCGTCTGGCTGAATTGGCAGACCAAAACCTGCAATGGGAAGTAACGAGCGAAACAAACTTTGGTCTTGATTTTACGTTGTTAAAAACCAGGTTATCGGGGTCAGTTGACGTTTATAACAGGAAAACTGAGGACGCATTGGTACGGATAAAAATACCTTCTATTTTGGGCGATCCCAATGATGAGTATATTACCAATGCAGCTTCCTTTACAAATAAAGGTGTGGAATTGAGCCTGGATTGGAGAGACAATATAAATAAGGATTGGAAATATAATATTGGCGGAAACATTGCCTTCAATAAAAACAAGATCAACAACCTTAATGGTGGACAAGCCATTCCTGATGGTGGCGTTGGCGGACAGGGAAACACTACAAGATCAGATAACGGGCAACCCATTGGTAGTTTTTTCCTGTGGGAAGTGGAGGGGATCTTTCAAAATGCTACCGAAATTGCCGCTTCGGCACAAACCGGTGCCATACCCGGCGACCTCAGGTACCGTGATGTAAATAACGATAAAGTTATTAATGCAGATGACAGGGTTTACCAGGGATCTTATCAGCCAAAAATGACCTATGGAATAAATGGCGGTGTGAGCTATAAGACATTTGATTTTTCTTTTGGTGGCTATGGTACAGGAGGGGGTAAGATTTACAATGGTAAAAAAGCAGCACGTGGCGATTTCAGGGATAATGTAGAAACAGAAACTGCCAATAACCGCTGGACACCAAACAATACCAATACCAATATCCCCCGGGCAAATACAAATGAACTTCCTGCTTCTACTTATTTTCTTGAAAAAGGGAATTTCTTCCGGATCAATAACCTTACCCTTGGTTATACATTGCCTGGTAACATAACAACGAAATTCAAAATGCAGAGCCTGCGGGTTTATGTTACTGCTCAAAACGTAGCAACCTTTACAAATTATAGTGGCTTCACTCCCGAGATAAGTAACGGGGGTACACTGGCCGGCGGAATTGAATCGGCAATTTACCCTACAACAAGAACATTCGCTTTTGGCGTGAACGTAGGATTTTAATAACTCTTAATTAATAAAAACATGAAAACAATAACCATAAAAAAACTATCATTCATGCTGCTGGCAGTATTATTTTTAGCCGGTTGCAAAAAAAGCTTCCTTGATGTTTCCCCGCAGGGGCAAACAACAGAAGTGCTCGCTCTTACTGATCCGGAAGCAGCGGCCAAATTGGTAGGCGGTGTTTACAACACCCTTTACTTCGGCGGGTTTGATAAAAATACGGTCGGTTTTTTGTGGCAGCTTACAAATGATGTGGCAAGCGATGACGCCGACAAAGGCAGTACACCCGGGGATTTCAACAGCGGAGGACTTGGCGATATTGATAATTTTGTACACACCCCCGGCAGCTTTATTTTTAACAATATCTGGAGCGGTCATTTTAATGCCATAATAAGTGCAAATAAGGCCATTGATATTTTAGACAAAAGCACCATTGATGCCGCAACTAAAAACAAGTTACTCGGTGAAGCAAGATTTTTGCGTGGCTTCTATTATTTTAACCTGGTTCGCTTTTTTGGTGGTGTACCAAAGATCACAAATGTACCCTTACCAAGTGAAGGCAACAGCGATGCATTAAATACCCGTGCATCAGCAGCAGAAATTTATACAGTTATAATTGACGACCTGCAGTTCGCATCAAATAATCTTCCTTTAAAAGGCGATGCAGCAACACAAACCGGCAGGGCCAATAAAGGTGCAGCACAGGCTTATCTTGCCAAGGTATATCTCTATCAGAAAAACTGGACAAAAGTATTGGAACTAACCAATGAAGTAATAATATCTAATAAGTATTCTTTAGTCACAGATTACAATTTCATCTTCAGAGAAAAGGCAGTAGGCGGCCAGGGTGGTACAAACAACAGCGAATCTATTTTTGAAGTACAGACCGGTGTTAATGCAGGTGAAAATGCAGTAAGCCCGTTATTCAGTAACGGACAGGGCCCAAGAGGCAAAGGTGGCTGGAATGACCTGGGCTTTGGTTTCAATACGCCTACTACTGACCTGTCGGGCTTTTATGAAGCAGGTGATACAAGAAGAGGCGCTACTATTATTTTCATTAACCCTACAGCAGCTTCGCCAGGCAGCACAGGTACTGTTTTGTGGGATGGCTTCCGCATTCCTTCAAAAGATTCGGTAGAGAATGACAGGTATAACTATAAAGCTTATCATAGCAATACTGCCGAATCACCGCAGCTCAGCAATAGTAAAGATAACAAGCCAAAAAATATAAGACTGATGCGTTATGCTGAAGTGCTGCTGATGTATGCAGAAGCATCTGCTATGCTTGGCAGTGGTGATGGTGTAAATAAATTAAACCAGGTAAGGGCAAGGGCAAACCTGTCCGTAACAACTTTATCGCAGGCCAATGTATGGAAAGAAAGAAGGACTGAGCTGGCGATGGAAGCGGATAGGTTTTTCGATCTCGTTCGCCAGGGCCGGGCCGGTACGGTTTTGAGGGCACATGGCAAACTGTCGTTTACTGACGGCAAACATGAGTTGTTTCCAATACCACAGGCACAAAGGGATTTAAGTGGCAACAGGCTTACTCAAAATCCTCTTTATTAAAAACTAAATCTATTAACAACATAAAAATTTTTTTATGAAAAATAATTTTAACAACTTAAAGATTGCCGCTTTGCTTGTGTTAGCTGCAGGATTAATAAATACAAGCTGCACAAAAGCCGATTATGGAGATGACTTTACCAAAGGTGATCCCCCGCCCGTTCCCGGTGGTTTCACCAATTCGAGCCAGGTAGCCGCGGCTAATTTGCTTGCTTATTGGAATTTTGATGGCAGTAATAAGGAGACAAAATCTTCCATAGCACCAACCGTTGAGTCCAATGCTTCATTTGTAACAGGTGTTAAAGGGCAGGCATTGCATTTGAATGCCGGATATGTTTTATATCCAACAATCAATGCATTAAGCAGCACCAACGCTATAGCAAGTTGTACGGTTAGTATGTGGGTTAATTTTGCCAACAACGGATCACAGGCTTCAGAATTTTTTGCACTTACGCAAACGCCCGCAGCGCAAACAGATTGGTTAACTATTTTAAATGTGGCAGCAGAAACCGGCCGGCCCTTTGGTAGTGAAAACCTGGTTTTTCACAGTTGGATAGGAACTTATCCCGGCGGCAACAGGAATGGTGGAGATAATATTAATGACTATGGAAATGCTGGTGTTGATTTTCAAATAGTGCCAAAAGCCAACCAGTGGGTTCAATATATGATGCGCTATGATGGTGTGGCCGAAACGATAGATTTATTTGCTAATAACATACGGGTATCCAATAATAATTTCCGTGTAAGAACCGGGCTTGGCCCCATCATTTCTCCTACACCTACGCAGGTTTTATTAGGAGGGTTTCCGACCATGGCAACAGGATTTCCTTTATCAGGTAATCAGTCGTGGCAGGCATTACTCACCGGTTCAATTGATGAATTAAGGGTTTACAGCAAAGCACTGACCGATGTAGAAATTAGTGCATTGTATCAATTAGAAAAACAAGGCAGATAGTCTGATGCGATCTTTTCAAGGCTGTTTTCTTTTTTGAAAGCAGCCTTTTTTCTAATCAATAATTGTATTGCGGCCTCATGAAAAATTATATTTTTTTATTCCTTCTGTTACCACTTTATTTTTCCTGTAGTAAAAGTGAGAATAACAATGCTGCCCCGCCACCGCCTCCTGTATCTTTTAGTTTTACCGCTTTAAAAATAAACGGGCAGCCCGGCGGCTTTACCTACTATAATATTAACAGAACGCCGGTAATTAAATTTTCCTTTTCCGCAGCATTAAACCGCAGTACAATTGCAGGCAATATTTTGTTCAGGGATAGATCCGGTGCAACCATAAACTACAGCACCACTTATGAAAATAACGACAGCACCGTGGTTGTTCAACCTGCTGCTCCTGTTAATTTCATCAGCAAATACACGGTATCAGTTTCCACGGCATTAAGATCAGTTGCAGGCGGCAGTTTATTATCCGGCATTGATGTAAGCTTTTTAACGCAAATTGATTCCTCGGCTAAGTTCCCTTTGCTTACAGATAATGCCCTGCTTGATAAAGTACAGCAACAAACCTTTAAATACTTTTGGGATTTTGCCCACCCGGTCAGTGGCCTGGCCAGGGAAAGAAATACATCCGGCGAAACAGTAACATCCGGAGGTTCGGGTTTCGGTATTATGGCCATACCTGTAGGCATTAGCCGTAATTTTATTACCCGTGCCGAAGGTCTTTCAAGAATGCAAAAGATCGTTGGCTTTTTAAAGAACACCGCCGTAAAAGTAAAAGGGGCTTTTCCACACTGGCTTAACGGAACTACCGGGACTATTATTCCTTTTAGCGCCAATGATAATGGAGCCGACCTTGTGGAAACATCTTACCTGATGATGGGCCTGCTTACTGCCCGCCAGTATTTTAACGGGGTTGATGCAGCAGAAACCACATTACGGAGCGACATAAATATCCTGTACAATAATGTAGAATGGGATTGGTTTCGCCAGGGTGGCCAAAATGTTTTGTACTGGCACTACAGCCAGGATAAAGCATGGATAATGAACCTGCAGGTAAAAGGCTGGAACGAAGCGCTGATCACTTATGTGCTGGCAGCATCATCAACCACACATGGTATTCCTGCTTCGGTTTATAATAATGGCTGGAAGGGCGCAAATTTTATCAATGGCAATACCTATTACGGTTACCAGCTTCCCCTTGGTCCTGTACTGGGCGGGCCGCTTTTCTTTGAGCATTATACATTTATGGGT
>DATHEH010000038.1:0-5097 GCA_035318685.1 Ferruginibacter sp. | reverse complement strand
TGTACCTAGTATAACAGCACTTATTACCAACGTAATTGCGGCAGAAAGTGCCAATTGCTTCAATCTTTTTTCCCTGATACATTTTACAATAAATGGAATGGTCATGAATACTGCTACCAGGAAAGTATAATAAACAATCTGCTGGTGAAGCTGTCCCAGCATCAATATACCCGAGACCAATAACAGGGCGCTGCCCAACCAGTATTTTTGTTTAAATATCAATTGCATGCCGGCAAGTACCGCCGGGGCATAAGCCATCGACATCATTTTCGTGTCGTGTCCGCCGGCAATTAACACGGGATTGTACGAACAATAACCATAAGCAATGGCACCGAGGATAGCTACCCAGGGATTGATCCTGATGGAGAGACATAGAATATAAAAACAAAGACATGTAATAAATAAATAAAAAATTGGCTTGGGGAATCCCAGTGCCAAAATATCCTGTATATGGTGAAGGTGAATATTCATAGGTTCTTTAGGGCCAAGTGCAATCTGGTAGGTTGGCATCCCACTCATCATGCTATTGGTCCACTTGGGAAAATGCCCATATTTTTCGTTAAATTCGAAAGATTGCTGGGCCATAGCTCTCCATTGTATAACATCACTTTGCTGTACCGCTTTTCCTTCAAGCGCCGGCTTGTTTAAAATTATTGACAGTAATAAAAAAACTATTACGGCGGTTAAATGGGGGAGAACCTGTTTGAAATTAATATTCTTCATAAAAAATTTTTGCTAGGGCAAAATAATGCTAAAAAAATTAAAAATATGGGGATAAGACTTATTAACTGGTATTTATACGAGTTTTTAAAAAGATGGTATCCTGTAAAATAAAAAAAGCCACCTTTAAAGTGGCTTCATGTTTATGATGATCTTTTTAATTTCCCATGCCCTGCTGGGCATTTTGCATATTCTCCATTTCTCCTCTCATGTTCTTCTTTTTGAACAATGACACATCGATCTTTCCAAAGCGCCAGTTAAAGTTCAGCCTCACCATTTGCGGGTCCCTGCGGCGCTCATTATCCTGGACAAAATAAGGCGATTCTGCATGATTGGCATAAAGCCTTGTACGGAAGATATCGCTGAACTGAAGGGTGAGAGAAGCAGTATTGTTCTTTAAGAACTCCTTTTTAATTGCAAGGTCAGCCCCGTACACAGGCTTGATATATCCCTGTGAACTTGGTTGTGAACCGCCGCCAAACATACCGCCCATGCCTCCACGGTTACCGCCACCTGGTGCAACCAGTGTTTTAGCCGTATAATCACCGGAGAACTGGATAGAAAAATTCTTAGGCAGTTTAAAGCTGTTATTGACCTTTGCAAACCAACTGAATTGTGAACTGGTAACGCCGCCAACCAAATTACCCGCTTTGATCGTAGAATTGAACAGGTTGAGGTTGGAAGTGAGGTCCCACCATTTTGCTAATTTGTTCTTGCCGGTCATTTCAAAACCAACGGTATAACTCTTATTTGCATTGGCGTAGGTATTCATTATAACCGTACCCGTTTTACTGGTATCGGGGTTTGAAGTTCTGTACTGGTACCTTGTTATTAAATTATTGGTATTGCGGAAATATGCTGTAGCCAGGAATGTGTTACCTGGTTTATATTGGTTGGAATATGATAATTCAATGAGGTTGGTGAACTCGGGCACGAGCTGCGGGTTACCTATCGAAAGGTTCAATGAATCAGCGTAATCAATGAAAGGGATCAGCTGGAAAAAGTTTGGCCTGTTCACTTTCCTTGAATAATTGACCTGCATGTCCTGTTTGTCATTCAGCTTGTAAGTTGCAAATGCACTCGGAAAAAGACTTAAAGGATACCCGGTGTTGAATTTTTGATTTTTGTTAATGAGGGTACCGGTGTAGGAAGAACTCTCAACCCTTAAGCCCAACTGGTAACTGAAATTCTTCAGCTGCTGTGCAAACGTGGTATAACCTGCATACAAAGCATCATTGAACTTATAGTTATTGCTCAGGATCCCATTCAGCACGTACTGTCCCGAACCATTTTGAAAATAATTATCATTAAAGCTGGTGAAGTCCCTGAAAGATGACCTTAAGCCCATTTCGATTTTTATCTTGTCGGTTATGGGATTTGCATAGTCTGTTTGTGCCGTGAAGAACTGTGTGGTACCGCCACCTTTCGACCTATCTACAAAAGAAGATGTCTTTGGGTCATTGTTGATATAAAAATACTGTGTGCTGTAATCACCGATATTATCGTTCCTGCTATAATTGTAGTTAAGATCAGCGGTCCATTCTTTATTTGCTTTTGCAAAATTGTGTTTGAAACTCATGGTGGCACCATAGTTCCTGAAGTTGCCGGTGTTTTTGCTTGTTCTGTTGCCTCTCTCGCTGATGGTAGTAAGTGGTTTTACGGTGTCCCGATAGATATTAAGAATATCATCGGTCTTAAATTGACCACGTACAATATTTCCCCCGATCGTAAGCGTATTCCTGTTGTCAATAAAATAATCCATGCCTGCTCTTCCAAATGCAAAAAAACCTGTATTGACGGGTTTATTGTTTTGGGTGAGATAGGCAGTTGTGTCTGCAATAAAATCCACACGATCGGTGGTTATGTTACTGATGGATTTTCTCATACCAAACTGGCCGGCCGCGAAAAAATTCACTTTGTCCTGCTTCATATTGAAATCGCCACCAACACTCGGCCTTGCCCTGTAATCAATACCTGCTCGAACATTACCATTATATCCTGCTTTGCGGTTCTTTTTTAATACGATATTCAAAATTCCTGCACCGCCGCCACTTGCATCAAATTTAGCCGAGGGGTTGGTAATGATTTCCACAGAAGCGATCGCATCGGCAGGTATCTGGTCAAGTGTCATTGTTGTTGGCCTGCCGTCTACAAAGATCTGCGGGGCAGCATTGCGTAAGGAAACATTGCCATCAATATCAACATTTACAGAAGGTACATTCTTCATTACATCTACGGCCGTGCCACCAACACTTGTCAGGTTCTTCTCTACATTAAAGACCTTGCGGTCTATTTTCATTTCAAGCAAAGCCCTGCTCCCGGAAACGGTTACATTTTCCAGCTGCAGTGCATCCGGTTCCAGTTTGATATTGCCAAGGTCTTTATCAACTCCGCTCAACATACTGCTGAAGTCACCGTTCCTGGCCGCAGCCATGTTCAGGTCAAAATTCACTTTCAATTCCAGCGCTTTAAAACCTATCGCGGTGATCTTTAATTTATAGGTAGCCATTACCGGAAGGCTCTCCAAACTGAATTCCCCCTTTTTTGTGGTCAGCATTCCGGCTACCACCACATCTTTTCTTTTTTTGGTCACACTGTCAAACTTATTTTGGATCAGTTGTACCGATGCAGCTTCAACAGGTTTGTTACCTGAAGCTTCCTGCACCTTACCATAAAAATGTCCAAGGTTCATATTTTGTCCACCCATCTGCCGGTTACCACCCGGCATTTGAGCATAAGTAAAAGAGAGATTTAAGGTCAAAGCAAAAACCAAAAAGGTCTTAATAGTATTTGTCATTACAGGGTCATTTTTTATTGGTCGGCAAAGTACCTCCTAAAAACCCGGATATTCTAATACTAAGATGATGAGTGGTATTATTGAGGGAGGGAAACTGCCATCACTGTAGTTGAATACTTACAAAAACATATACAAGCCCGATAATCAGGCCAACAAAGGCGCTCATAAGCTGTAGATAGATAAATTGTTTTTTTGTGGACCTTGTCAACATGTCTTCCAGCTTTTCCATGGAAAAACCGGCAACTTTATCTGTAACGGTTTTTTGGAGGTCAAGGTCCTGCTCGAGATTTCCTATATAATTTTTCATAAGGATAGGAAAGAGGGTTTCCAGTTCCATTAAAAAAGCTCCTTTTAGCTGGTTGATCGTTTTATCGCCGATGAACATGGAGAGCATGGGAAAAGAGTCCTTAAGTTTTTCACGTAAAAAAAGGTCAATATGCTTTTCAATTTCGGGTTTGAGTTTTTCCAGGTTGTGTGGGTCTGTAATTTTTTCCTGTATCCCTGAAAAAGAGAATTCGCTGCTCACCAGTCGGCCTAATCTCTCAGCAATTGCCTGTTGATTTTTAGGAAGGATCCCCTGGACCTGCATACCCAGCACGTTTACCTGCTTACGTGGGTGAAACAATAGTTTAATGAGGAACCATGTGGTTAACCAACCTGTAAAGCTGAATAAAAAAATGGTAATCATGTAATAGGCCCAATGCATGTTTTTTATTTAGGGCTACAAAGGAAACGCATTAAGAAGGCGGTTCAAAATGTATTTTGAGGAAGACCTGTTTTTCTTTATTTTTGCCGCGTCTGAACGGAATTCATCCGGGCGGGCCACATGTTAAAACGGTAGTCGTAGCTCAGTTGGTTAGAGCATCAGATTGTGATTCTGAGGGTCGGGGGTTCGAGCCCCCTCGATTACCCCTGAAAATGGTCCCGGGAGATGATCCCGGGATTTTTTTTGCAACCGGGTCAAATGTTAATAATTCTAACTGTTTTACAGAAATAAACCTGCCATTCATCCGTTCTATTTTCCAGCAGGCTGGTTTAACAAAACATTATTCAAAATCATACGTTTAGGTAAACAGAAAACATCGGTTTTCCTTTAATTTTACAGCATGCAAAAAATTGCACAATTTATGATGAGTAAAAAATTTATACCGGTTGTACTGGTGCTTACCGCGGCAAGTTTGTTTTTAGCTTTTCAAACACAGGGAAGTTCAGACAATGATAATCCCAAATCAAAATATACAAAGGTGCTTCGCAATGTAGGCTTGTTATTGGAACAGGGTCATTATAGTCCAAAGAAGATCGATGATAACTTCTCCAAATCGGTAATGAAAAAATTCGTCACTGACCTGGATAACGATAAGAATATCTTTTTGCAAAGTGATTTCGATGAGTTCAGGAAATTTGAGAGCAAGATCGATGATGAGATCCATGGAAGTGAGCTGATATCTTTCTTTGCCATTAACGAAGTGTATATCAAGCGTCTTAATGAGACTGCGGTTTTATACAAAGACATTCTTGCCAAACCATTCGAATTTTCAAAAGATGAGCATGTTGTCCTTGACCAGGATAAACTATCAAAT
>DATHEH010000037.1:0-12241 GCA_035318685.1 Ferruginibacter sp. | reverse complement strand
ACTTCTTTATTGGGTACGATGGTACCTTTTTTATTTACATAATCAAATCCCTGCTGAAGTTTTTCATAAAAGGCTGCAGGTATCTCGTAGATCTTTGCCCTTTCCGGATCTACCCTTCTCAGGTTCCTTTTCTCCCGGAATACAAACCCCCAGCATTCTATGCGGTGCTGAACTTTAAAACAATGCACCGTTAATTTTTTTTCATCAACGATCAGTCCTTCACTTTGCAGGGGGTGAAAATGAAGTTTATAGCATAAATGTGTGGCCGCACAATCCAGTTGCAGCCTGATGATCTGTTCCAATGGCGCAGGTGCATGCAGGTGCAGGTCCTGTGTACGGTTAAGCAGGCTCATACTCGTAAGCAAACCGATCAATCCAAAATAATGGTCCCCGTGCAGGTGCGAAATGAAGATGTGGTTTATTTTACTGCGCTTCACTTTATATTTTGAAAGCTGCATCTGTGTTCCTTCACCACAGTCAATTAAATAACCCTCCTCCATGGTTTGCAGAACCTGTGCCGTAGGGTTTCTGTCAAAAGCAGGGATAGCAGAATTATTACCAAGTATAGTTAATGCCAGCAAGACGGATTAATTTATATATTTAAGTAAATCTAGGAAAGTTTAGCACAAGAGTGGATTCATTAGCAAAATGCTGCATACATGTAAAAAACGGAGGGTCAGTCATCACCAAGTAATTCCCTTTCAATTTCTTCCATCTGCACAATGTCCCAGGCCTCACTTTCAGATGCTGTTACCTTCATAATGTCTAAAAGTTCTTTTTTATCCAGTAATTGCTGAACCTGTGGCTGGAGGTTACAGATCACAAAGGAGCAATTGTTTTCATAAAACTGTCGCTGTATATGAGCAATTCCTTCCCCTGCTGCCTCATCGGCGCTCTGTACCAGGCTCATATTAAAAACAAGGTGTGGGATGTCTTTTTGAAGGTAAGCAAGCAACAAATCACTAAGATTCTCTGTCATATTAGCAGACAAGTGTGACTCTTCCGGCGTAATAACCGTAAATCTTTCTTTGGTATCTAATTTGACATTCATTTATAGCAGGTTAATTTTTATGGTATTTGTTCTTTGTAAAGTAAAGGAAAATTTGGTTATCGTTGAATCATAGAGATCTTTTTACTTCCACATGAAAAAGAAGCACCAGGTTGAAAGAAAAATTATGCGTTTAAACATCGAGATCACGCTTTCAACTTTTTAACATATTAACATTTAACCTTTTCGGCAAACTATATTTTTGAAATAATCGTTATTATTGTATAAGCTAAACTCAATATAAAATGGACAATAATTTTTCAGCACAGGTTAAAGAAATAATCTCCTATAGCCGGGAGGAAGCACTCAGATTGGGAAATGATTTTATTGGAACAGAGCATTTGGTTTTGGGTTTGATAAGGGACGGGGAGAATACTGCTGTTAAAATATTAAAATCGCTCAATATTGATCTCTTTGAACTTCGTAAGGAGATCGAGATCGCTGTCAAGGATAAGACAGGTAAGAACATTGCAAATATAAATTCCCTCCCTTTAACGAAGCAGGCAGAAAAAGTAATTCGCATCACCGTACTTGAAGCGAAAGCGCAGAAGAGCGCCCTGGTGGAAAGTGAGCACCTGATGCTTTCAATCTTAAAGAATAAGGAGAATATCGCCACGCAGATACTGAACCAGTTTGATGTGGATTATGACGTATTCAAAAATGAATTAGGATTTGTAACCAGCAACCCTCCATCCGCAGAATTCAGTGATGAGGGAGAGGATGATTTTGATGAAGAAAGAAAACAATACGGCCAGCAAAAAACACCACGCGGGGGTACAGCTAACCAGCCAAAAACAAAAACGCCCGTACTCGATAATTTTGGAAGGGATATTACCCGCCTGGCAGAGAACGGATCCCTTGATCCCATCGTGGGCAGGGAAAATGAAATTGAAAGAGTATCCCAGATATTATCACGACGCAAAAAAAATAACCCGATCTTAATTGGCGAACCAGGTGTAGGTAAGACTGCGATCGTTGAAGGTTTGGCATTAAGGATCGTACAGCGTAAAGTATCCAGGGTACTTTTTGATAAGAGAGTTGTGAGTCTTGACCTTGCGGCGCTGGTTGCAGGAACCAAGTACCGCGGACAGTTTGAGGAAAGAATGAAAGCCATCATGAATGAACTGGAGAAGAACCGTGATGTGATCCTGTTCATCGACGAGATACACACCATTGTTGGCGCAGGTGGTGCAAGTGGTTCTTTGGATGCCTCAAATATCTTTAAACCGGCACTTGCCAGGGGGGAACTTCAGTGCATTGGTGCATCAACCCTTGATGAGTACCGCATGCACATCGAAAAAGATGGTGCATTGGACCGCAGGTTCCAGAAAGTGATCGTGGAACAGCCTTCTGTTGAGGAAACGATAGAGATACTTAATAACATAAAGAGTAAATACGAGGATTATCATAATGTAACTTATAGCCAGGATGCAATTGAAGCCTGCGTGAAATTAAGTGACCGTTATATGACCGATCGTTTGTTACCCGATAAGGCAATTGATGTATTGGATGAAGTTGGTGCAAGAAAGCATATTAAGAACATCAATGTACCCCTGGAGATCATTGAATTGGAGAAAAAGATAGAGGACATTAAATTAGAAAAGAACAAAGTTGTGAAGAGCCAGCGCTTTGAAGAAGCGGCTTCGCTGAGAGATACGGAAAAACGTTTGCAGGAAGAACTGGAGAATGCAAAAAATGCATGGGAGGAAGAAAGCAAACACAAGCGTTTTCCAATTGAAGAAGAAGATATTGCCGAAGTGGTACATATGATGACGGGTATCCCGGTAAAACGCATGGTACAGGCAGAAACAGAAAAGTTGCGCCGCATGGCAAACGACCTGCAGGGTGCAGTGGTAGGCCAAACAGATGCCATCTCAAAAGTTGTGAAAGCCATACAGCGTAACCGGGTAGGATTGAAGGATCCCAGGAAACCGATCGGTACATTTATTTTTCTTGGACCAACCGGCGTTGGTAAAACAGAATTGGCACGGTCACTGGCAAGGCATATGTTCGACAGCGACGATTCATTGATCCGCATCGATATGAGTGAATACATGGAGAAATTCACCGTGAGCCGTTTAATTGGCGCACCTCCGGGATATGTTGGATACGAAGAAGGTGGACAGTTAACCGAAAAAGTTCGCCGTAAGCCTTATTGCGTTATTCTTCTTGATGAAATAGAAAAGGCCCACCCGGATATTTATAATATCCTGCTACAGGTATTGGATGACGGACAGTTAACCGACGGTATGGGCCGTAAGGTTGATTTTAAGAATACATTGATCATTATGACATCCAATATCGGCGCCCGCCAGTTAAAGGATTTTGGCGACGGTGTAGGTTTTGCAACAGCAAACAGGATGGAGAATGCCGATGAGAACAATAAGGCGGTAATTGAAAAAGCCCTTAAGCGTACTTTTAGCCCTGAATTCCTGAATCGTATCGATGACGTGGTGGTATTCAATTCCCTCTCAAAGGATAATATATTCGAGATCATAGATATCCTGATGCAGGGTGTTATGAAGAGATTGACAAGCCTTGGTTTTTCTATGGAATTGACACCAGAAGCAAAAAGCTTTATCGCAGATAAGGGATATGATTCCCAGTTTGGGGCAAGGCCATTGCACCGGGCAATTCAAAAATACCTGGAAGATCCATTGGCCGAAGAGATCCTGAACATGAACATCAAGAACGGCGATATTATGGTTGCCGAACTTGATGAAACTGCGGAAAAGATCAAATTCGTATTAAAGAAAGAAGAAGAAAAAAAGAAAGAAAAGAAGTCTGAAGCATAAAACCCCTTTCCTGAAATTTTGAAAGCCATTCCCCGTCAGGATGGCTTTTTTGTTACCGTAAGCTTACTTTAGTAAAAATACTGAGAAAATATTTTATATCACTAAGTATTGATAATGTATAAGTTATGTGATAAAACTTTCTGTATTTGAAAAAAAACTACAGAAAAGCTTGCAAATGTGAAAGTAATTTAGATATATTTGTGTCCCCTAACAGAATAGTATTTTTACTGTCTTCCACGTGTTTCTTCTCTTACGTCGTTAAGTTGATTTTACGATTTTGTAGAATTCCTTCGACAAACAATCACCATCGTTTTTTGATTTTTTAACCTCCAATATTCTTTTTTGAAAAGCCAGATGCTTATAAATCTGGAATTATGAAAAGAATTTTACCCCTTCTGATTACTACTGCACTATTATGTTCAGTATCGCATGCGCAGATATTGCGTTCCTTTACACCGAGGTATTATAATCCTTCTGTAAAAGGAAACATTGTCTATGTTTCTAATAGCATTATTTCCACCTCGGGTGTGGGTATAAGTGACCCCGGAACGGGTGAAGTTGCCCCGGCAGGAACCTCAATGGATAACTATGGGTTCGGACAGAACATAGATATCGACAATGCGGCATCAACCATTAAGGTGCCTTTTGGTTCTACCTGGAATTACCATGCCCGTAGTACAGCTCCTGCTAATAACCCCGTAAGTTATGATTGGAAACAATCAAACTATGTGCTTACAGCAAACTGGAACACCGGAGCATTGCCCGTAAATGGTGTAGGCAAGTATGGCTATAATTCAGGCCAGACCACCTGTCTTCCAAATGGTGTTATCCCTATATGTTTGCCACTGGGGGGAGCAAAGTATACAGCTTATTATTTCAGGAAGACAGTGAATTTTACAGCAACCGAACTTTCAACAACTTTCACAAACATTCAGTTTAACCTTAAGCGTAATGACGGTATTGTTATTTACGTTAACGGCGTTGAAAGAGTGAGGGACAATATGACCTATGGTGCTGCTATTAGTTATGCTTCCCTGGCGGTTGCTGATGTTCCACCCGGTGCGCAGGAAAACATTACGTATACGGTGCCGGCTTCATTGTTTACTGCAGGTAATAATACCATTGCCGTAGAGGTGCACCTTGCATCTGCTACCTCAAATGACATGGCCTTCGATATGGAAGTAACTGCATCTCATAATGCTGGTACATTCAATTCTTCATCAGCCGATCTTAATCTGCCATCCTGCTCAAACGTACTTTTTGCCGGATTGTATTGGGGGGCCGGTGAAGGTCTTAACGGTGGAAGCACGGCATGGATCATAAATGCAACAAACGTAAAACTGAAATTGCCCGGGGCTGCAGCTTATACCAATCTTATTTCTACACAAAACGATTATTACAATTCCGGGGCACCTGTAGGATTCCAGTATACCGGTTTCCAGTGCTTCGCAAATATTACCTCCCTGGTCAATGCTAATAATCCCAACGGAACATACACCATTGCGAACGTAGCATCACCCCTAGGTAAATACAATGCATTCGGTGGATGGACGATTGTGATCGTTTATGGTAATCCTTCGCTGGTGGCCCGTAACCTTACCGTTTTTGATGGCTCTGCTGTTGTGCAGATGGGACAGGCGCCTGTTGATGTGGGCATTAGTGGATTCCTGACTCCTCCTACCGGTCCTGTAAGTTGCGAATTGGGTGGCGTGGTTTACGATGGTGACCGCAGTTGGAAGGACTCCTTTGCATTCAAACAAAATGGCGCTGCGGCGTTTTACAACCTCACACCTAATCCTACAGCAAATGTGAATGATATGTGGAATAGTACCATTGGTCATAAAGGCACCGTGGTTACCACACGTAATCCTGCATACCGGAATACACTGGGCTATGACGCAAACATTATTGATCTGCCTAACGCAAGCAATGTGCAATTGGGCAATGGTAAGACCTCAGCAACATTACGTTTGGCCTCACCCGACGAGATGGTCATTGCGCACGTGATAACCACATCCATTTCACAGTACAATCCCACTTTTGCCTTTGAGAAAGTAGGTAAAGACATAAACAGCGGTGCGCTGCTTCCCGGTGATAGTATCAATTACGAGATAGAGTATGAGAATTCGGGCAATGATTCGAGCACTAATACTATTATAACAGATAATTTGCCTGCGGGAACAACTTATATACCGGGAAGTATCAAGATTGGCAATTCCTCTAAAACAGATGCTGCAGGTGATGATGAAGCTGAATATGATTTTCCCAATAACAGGATAATATTCCGTATAGGTGTTGGCGCAAATACTGTCACTGGCGGTAAGATTGGCCCAAATGTTAAGAACAAAGTTGAGTTTGATGTTGTTACAGCCTCCGCCTGTAAGATCGTTAGCTGCGTTGGTTCTTTAAAGAACAGCGCAAGAATAAGCTATTCAGGAAGATTGTCAGGCAATGTGTTGTTTGATTCGAGCGGTGTGAAAATTTCAGGAGGTTGTATTATTAAAGGGCCGGTTATTCATCCTTTATCAGGGCCATGCTATACACCAAAAGATACCTTATTGATTAATAAGTGTCCCGCATTGACGCTCATGTTGCCATTTCAAAAATATGCGGGCTATACATTCTATTCGGCCCAGCCATTTACTCCTGCCAATATGTTTAATCCTGCTACACCTGTAAATGCTACCGGTATCTACTGGGCTTATTTTACAAGCGGTCCCGGTTGTTCGGATACGGCAAGGATCGCTGTGATAATAACTGTGTGTATAGATATAGATGATGACAATGACGGCATTCCCGATTACGTGGAATTTAATAATCCTGTTGCTTTACAGGATGCGAACAGCAATGGGATCCCTAACTGGAAAGATCCTTCTTACCCCGGTTATAAAGATTATAACCTGGATGGCGTAAATGATAATTTTGATTTTGGCGCTGATGCTGACAACGATGGTAACCCTAATTTCTATGACACTAATTTCCCTGGCTTCATTGATACGAATGGAGACGGCATTAATGATAATGCGGATAAAGATAAAGACGGAATTCCAAACCAGTACGACCTTGATAGTGATAATGATGGTATACCAGACGTAGTTGAGTCTTATGGTGTGGATACGAACGGTGACGGTATCATTGATAACTATACAGATACTGATGGCGACGGGTTCTCACAAAATGTTGATGGTAATAATGCAGGTGTGCAGGGTTCGGGTAATGGATTGGGCGCACAGGATCTTGATCTTGATGCTATGCCTAATTACCTGGATACGGACAGTGATAATGATGGTATTCCTGACCTGATGGAAGCGCTGGGTGCAGATACAGATAATAATGGTGTGATCGATGCATTCGCTGATGCAAATAAGAATGGGATTGCCGATAACTATGTTCTTGCTACGGCATTATTAAAAACAGGTACTGATGTGAGCCCTGTCGACGGAAGGGCAGATAATTTCCCGAATAAAAACCTGGATCGTGACCTCAGGCCCAATGCTTATGACCTGGATAGTGATGGCGATGGCATAACAGACGTAATAGAAGCAGGATTGCCTGATGCAAACTATAATGGTATTGTTGACGGTGCATTTGGATCGAACGGCTGGTCAACTACCATATCAGCGATGGGTGCTTTGAATTTAAGAAATACAGATGCTTCCGGTAATCCTGATTACCTGGATATTGACGCGGATAATGATGGTATCCCTGATAATATAGAAGGACAAACCACCAACGGTTATAAATTACCGGTAACTACAGATACTGATGGCGACGGCCTTGCAAATATTTATGATAACGTAGCCATCTTTGGCGGAACCGGTATAATGGTATATGATCATGATGGTGATGGAACACCGGATTACCGCGATCTCGATACCGATGGTGACGGCCAGGTTGATGCGGTTGAAGGAAACGACTTTAACCTTAATAAGATAGCGGATGATATCGTAACCCTTACCGGTCTTGATACCGATGGTGACGGACTTGATAATCGTTTCGATTCACTTAACTCGGTAACAAATATCAAAGGAACTTCTTACAGGATGGGAACAACCGGAACTTTCACAGGTGACGCTACGCCTGGTTCAAAAACCACAGTTACAAAGAAGTTCGCAATCAATACCGACAGGGACTGGAGGTTTGTAGGTACTGTATTGGTCAACGAATTCCTTGAATTGAATGCTGTATGGCAAAGTAAAGATGCGTTTTTGAACTGGACCATACTTACAGCAGAAAAAATTGAGCAGTTTGAGATCGAGCGCAGCAGCGATAATGTAAACTATGCGAAGGTTGGGTCCATGAGCCCTGCAGTAAAAATAAATGAGCCGCAAAGCTTTTCGTTTAAAGATGATATCGGCAAAGTAGCAGACGAGATCGTCTATTACAGGATCAAAGCCAGGGCAGCAACAGGTGAAATAACATATAGCAATATCGCTTTCATTCGTAAGCCACGCATGCAAATGCCGCTCACACTTATGCCTAACCCTGCGGGTCCGGAAATGGCACTGAGTTTTTATGCAGAAAGATCAGAAGAAGTGAATATCCGGATGATCGATAACAACGGGAAGGTTGTGCTTACGCAAAAGCAAAAAGCAGTAAAAGGAAATAATATAATTCGTTTAACAAATCTTGCAAGGTTCAGCAATGGATCATATTCGATGCAGGTGCAGGTGAATAACAGTTTACTTACACAAAGATTTGTTTTGTTTAACTAAGTGATCCAGGTTTTTAAGAAGTCAGCTCATTTTAAGAGGTGGCTGACTTCTTTTCAAATTTCATTTTGAAATAGCCATTTTTTGAGCCATTTTTGCGGTACTATGAGTGGCAAAATAATAGTAACAATAGATGGCTGGTCATCATGTGGAAAGAGTACACTGGCAAAACAGCTGGCAAAGGAACTGGGATACGTGTATGTAGATAGCGGGGCGATGTACAGGGCGATCACACTTTATTTTTTCCGTAACCACGTTGACTGGACGGATCCGGATGAAGTACACGCAGCTTTACTAAATGTCGTTCTCGAATTTAAGTACAACGATAATTCCCAGCAATCAGAAATTATCCTGAACGGTGAAAATGTGGAATATGTGATACGGGATCTTATCATTGCGGAAAAAGTAAGTGATGTTGCGGCAATAGAGGAGGTGCGGACCTTTGCAGTAGCCCAGCAACAAAAGCTGGGTAAGCAGAAAGGGATCGTAATGGATGGAAGGGACATAGGGACAACCGTATTCCCTAAAGCTGAATTAAAGATATTTATGACAGCCGATACCGCGGTAAGGGTTGAACGACGTTTTAAAGAGCTTTATGCTAAAAATCCTAATGTAAGTATAGAAGAAGTGAAAAGTAATCTTGAGATGAGAGATTATATTGATTCTAACAGGAAAATAAGCCCGCTGCGAAAAGCCGAAGACGCTGTAGAGATAGATAATACGAATATGAGTATGGAAGAACAGCTGAAAATATCATTACAATTGGTTAAAAATAAAATGTTAAAAAAGCTTGTCTAATTAAACAACAAGATATACATTTACATCACCTCTTAAAAAAATCCTGTTCGAATGACCAGGTCGCTTATTTCTGATTTTTAATATCCCCCTGAAGAATTTCCATATCCCACGTAAACTGCTATTAGTACAGTAATTATTAGTCCGTATAACCATCTCCAATCCCTCTGAATTTCTGACTGTTACCTCAGTCAAACTTTATTTGTAACATAGAAACCTCAACCACAAGATGAAACAAATCTCTACTCCACTAAGAAGTATGTCTTTAAAGGTATGCGTAGTAACATTTCTGCTGACGCTATTACTTATTACCGGTAAAACATCCGTTGTTTATGCAGCACCAGGCGTTGGAGCAGCATATAATGGAATTAATGCGTTACCCGTTGTTTTGACCCCTTTAAAAGGGGTTTATTCAAAAGGTGTCTCTCATTTATACTGGACCAGTTTACAGGAAAGTAACAGCCATTATTTCGAAATCCAGCGAAGTACTGATGGCATAAATTTTATCCCGGTTGGTAAGATAAATGCAAAAGGGAGCAGCGACCTCGAAGTGAATTACAGTCATGAAGACATAAGTGCAGATGGCGGCGTAAATTATTACAGGCTGAAATTATTGGATAGGGACGGCAGGTTTCAATACAGCAACATTGAAATGGTGAACGTGAATATAAAAGGCATTAATGTTACCGGCATTTATCCGGCGCCCTTTACAGACAAAGTAAATGTAACTGTATCGAGTGAGGTAAGTACCCAGGCGAAGATCAATTTATTTGACAACACCGGTAAATTGCTCATCAGCCAGCAGGCGGTTTTAAATAAAGGTGTATCCAATGTTGCTGTTGACAGGTTAAGCGGTTTGGCAAGGGGTATTTACATCATCAAAGTACAGGTTGGTGAAACCATTATAACTAAAAGATTAATAAAATAATTCAAGAAGTCAGATAACCAAGCACAAACAAAAGATGTCCCCCGCCCTAAACGGGGGCTCTTTGTTTTCAGTACTTAAGCAAAACTGCTTATTAATTCCTTACTTGTTTTAACCGCAGGGAAAAAAGAGACCAGTTTATTGATAACTTCCTCTACCAGGGCATCTGGGCAACTGGCGCCGCTTGTAATTAATATCTTCACAGGCTTTGTTACAGGTAAGAAACCGGTTATTGTGACTTCCTGCTTTTTATGCAGGTCATAATGCGAGATATGTTCCGCAGAAATTATTTTTTCCGCTGAATTGATAAAGTAAGCGGGTAGCTTTTTTTCACAAAGCTCAACCAGGTGAGAAGTATTGCTGCTGTTGTATCCGCCTACTATAATGGAAAGGTCTGCTTCAGTTTCCAGCAGGCCATATACAGCTGACTGGTTATCATTGGTTGCATAACACAAAGTATCGCGGGTATCGGCAAAACGTGCTTCAATGGTAGCCGTATCCAGGTCATACTTTTCCAGCATCACCTGTTTTAAAAAATCGGATATCGCCTGCGTATCGCTCGCAAGCATTGTTGTCTGGTTTACCACACCAATGCGTTCCAGGTCCTTCGTTACATCAAAGCCCGCTGAGCATTTTCCTGCAAACTCCATATTGAAATCAATGGCATTTTTTTCACCGCTGATATATTTGCTGAGTGCTACGGCATCGGCCATGTCGTTCACAATAACGGTTGGCGTGTGTACAGCAGCATGAGAAAAAGTAGCCCTTGTTTCTTCATGCGTGGGTTTGCCATGTACCACAACGGTGTAATCATTCTTTGCGATCTGTTCACTGCGGTTCCATACCTTTTCAACAAAAGGGCAGGTGGTATTATACTTATGCGCAGGTATGCCGATATCCTCCAGCTTTTTTTCAATGGCCAGTGTGGTGCCAAAGGCCGGGATGATCACCACATCGTCTTTTGTCAGAGATTCAAAAGGAATGACCTGCCTGCCATGTGTATCCTGTAAGAACGTTACACCTTTTTCCAGGAGGTCTGCATTTACCTGGGGGTTGTGGATCATTTCGCTTAATAAAAAAATGCGTTTGCCGGGATTCTCTTCGATCGTTTTAAAAGCTATTTCGATCGCATTCTCAACACCATAACAAAAACCAAAGTGCCGGGCAAGGTAGATCTGAAGGGGGCCAAAATCCAGCAGGGTAGGGCTGAAATCTTTCTTCATCTTATCCGCCTGCCTGCGTTTATTTTTTATAGCAGCTATCAGGGGGCTGCGATAAATGATAGGGACATTAAATTGCTTCATCTTGATTTATAACAGCTGCAAAGGTACATTGTTGAGCGGGATAATGGCTCGCCGTGGTTGGTGTCCCCACCAACCACGATTTCAACGGTAAGAATTGTATACATTTGGCGTTAAGATCCACTCAGTGATAAAAGTTCTCTAGCCGTGGTTGGTGTCCCCACTAACCACAAGTTCAAGGTCTAGCCGTGGTTGCTGTTCTACCAACCACAAGTTCGAATTACATACATTTGAAGTTAAGATCCATTTCTTTATAAAAAATTGAATAAGTAATATGACGTACAAACGTGCAGGATGGCTGGCAAACACCAATATTTACGAGGTAAACCTTAGGCAATATACTGCGGAAGGAACTTTTAATGCCTTTGCAAAAGAACTGCCCAGGTTGAAAGATATGGGGGTTGAAGTGTTTTGGTTCATGCCCATACACCCGATCGGGAAAAAGAACCGCAAAGGCGACATGGGAAGCTATTACTCAATAATGGATTATAAAGCAGTGAACCCGGAATTTGGTACCATGAATGATTTTGAGTCACTGGTAAAAAAGATACATGAGATGGGTATGAAACTGATCATCGACTGGGTTGCCAATCATGCGGCATGGGACAATGTATGGACAAAGGATCATCCCGAATATTTTGAAAGGGATGAACGGGGAAATTTTA
>DATHEH010000036.1:0-9361 GCA_035318685.1 Ferruginibacter sp. | reverse complement strand
ACCCGCCGGTATACACACTGGGTAAAAGTGGGAAAAAAGAAAATGTACTCATGAGTGATGACGAGCTTGCCGAAAACAACATAGCATTCTTTAATACCAACCGTGGCGGAGACATTACCTTTCATGGCCTGCAGCAGATCGTTGGTTATCCCATACTCGACCTGGAAAAATATTATACAGACATTGGTAAATACCTGCGGAACCTGGAAGAAATGGTCATTTTAACCATTGCGGAATATGGTATAAAGGGAAACCGGAGCAAGGGTGAAACAGGCGTTTGGATCGATCCGGACATCGAAGGCAGGGAAAGAAAGATATGTGCCATTGGCGTACGTTGCAGCAGGTGGATAACCATGCATGGTTTTGCAATGAACGTAAATACCGACCTGGGTTATTTTAATAATATCATTCCCTGTGGTATCGAAAATAAACAGGTCACTTCTATTGAAAAAGAACTTGGGCATGCAGTAGATTACGAAGAGGCCAAGGAGAAGATCAAACGGAATTTTGAAAAAGTATTTGGATCTGTACTATGCTGAGCTTTTAGTTTTTCCCATCCTTGGGGATGTAGAATTTATTCTTTTCGATCAATTTGCCATTTTCATACACTTCAAAATAGAACCATCCTGCACGGAGAAAATTGAATTTTTCAATGATCAGGTGGTCGTCTTTGATCTTATTCAGTTCAAATAAGGACTTGTCACTTTCATCAAAGAACTTAACGATATATTTCTTTGTTTCTGCATTAGCCAGGTTGATGACGATATTACCTTCCCTGGCGGTAAAAATGCGGCGGCTTGGATAAGTTATCACTTCCGGCCTTATTTCTGTTGCTGGACGACCGGGAACTTTTGTGTTGGGTTGTTTGGTCCTGTCGGTGTAAGTGCCGGGTTTGCTGACGGTTTTTCCTTCAGGAGGTAATATCTTCAGGTCATCTATTGTTACTATGGGCAAAGGATGAGCTGATTCTTTTACAGGCCGTTCAGATTCACTGAAAACATAAGCGCCTTCATCGAAGCTGACAAATACCCTGTAATACATTTTATTATAAGGAGGCTTTTCATCCACGAACCCGTTCTCTGTACTCTGCGGGTTAAGCACCGAACCAATGGTAGTAAAATTTTTCAGGCTGTCAAAGGAACGCTGGATATTGATGGTCTTAACTTCCAGGGGATATTCATTCTTCCAGCTTACAATGATCTTCCCGTTATAATTTTTTACCGTAATGTCGGGAAGTATGTCCTGCGCAAGAAGTTCACCTGCCGGAACGGCAATGCATAGCCACAATAAATAAAAAATCTTGCGCATATGGGGTTAACGAAAATAAGACTATTATGTTTTGCTAAACAAATATAAAGATATTGAAAGGTCAGAATAATAACGTCTTTAAAGGTAAAGACCTGTTTCCCTGTAAACCGCCCGTGTGTAAGCATAAAATATCACTGCCTTTCGGGAAGCAGTCATGCTTTATACTGTCTTTTACTCCATAGAGCATCTTTGCGGTGTATACAAAATCCAGCGGAAGACGGTATTTGATCCAGCATTCATTCATAAATTGAATAAGCTCACTATTTTTTTTTGCATAGCCGCCAAAATGATAATCATTCAGCACTTGTAAATTGCCCTTTGTTATACCCGCGAGGTATCGTATCCTTTCATTTGTATCTGTCATGTTTTTTAAAACAGGGACGGCAACAATTGTTTGCCCGGGTGCAGCAGCTGTTAATAATCCAGCCAAGGTTGTGGCTGTACCAACTGCCGTGCAGGTATGTGAATATTTTTTATTTCCTGCCAGTTCCATTATCAATGCTGCACCACTTGCACCCGATGGATGGTATCCTCCTTCAGGGACAATACAGCATTCGCCAAATTCTTTCTTTAAAGCATTGGTGAACAGTGGGTCTTCTTTAAGATCATATGCCTGTCTTGAAATAAATTTTAGTTGCATGCCGTACGTCATGCATTGCTGAAGTGTAAAGGAAAGTGATGCAGGAGCTTCTCCTCTTACAATGCCGATGCTTTTTAAGCCAATAGTATGGCATGCAAAAGCTGTTGCTGCCAGGTGGTTGGACCATGGTCCGCCAAAAGTTAGTATGGTCCTGTGCGCAGATGCAACTGCTTCATCTAAAAAATAATGAAGCTTGAATAATTTATTGCCTGATACAACCGGATGTATCTTATCTAACCTCAATACAGAAACACTCACCTGCTTGTGTGTGAACAGGTCATCATTTAAGACTTCTATATGGGCTTTGGAAATATCAAAAAGCATTTTGATAATAACTTAACGGTTTATAGTATTTTCGCGTTACAAAAATCAAGGATTAATTTTACTTTTTAATTTTATTTATAGATGCAACCGACTCTTTTGATATTAGCTGCAGGAATGGCCAGCCGTTATGGTAGTATGAAACAGATACAGGGATTTGGCCCCACAGGCGAAACAATAATGGATTATTCGATATACGATGCGATAAGAGCAGGGTTTGGTAAAGTAGTATTCATTATCCGTAAAGATTTTGCGGAGAATTTTAAAGCCATATTTGAACCCAAATTAAAAGGCAGGATCAAAACGGAATATGTTTTCCAGGAAATGAATTCCTTCCTGGAAGCGCAGGAAGTTCCTGCAGAAAGAACAAAACCCTGGGGCACTGCGCATGCGGTGCTTTGTGCCAAGGACAGTGTGAAGGAACCTTTTGCCGTTATCAATGCTGATGATTTTTACGGGAGGGATGCATTTGTAAAAGCTGCTGATTTTTTAAACAACCACTGTAGTGAGAAGCAATATGCGATCATCGGTTATGAGCTGTCAAAAACACTGAGCGAACATGGTACAGTAAGCCGCGGTGTTTGTGAAGTGGATGAAAAGCAAAACCTGGTGAGTATCAATGAGCGGACAAAGATCTACAAAGAGAACAGCGATATCGTATACGAGGATGAAGCTGGCAAGCATGCTGTGCCCTTCAATTCCAGTGTATCCATGAATTTCTGGTGCTTTCATCCAAGTTTATTCCCCCAAACGCAGGAATTATTCTCCGCATTTGTAAAAGAGAACAGTGCTAATATAAAAGCCGAATTTTTTATTCCTATTATTGCGGAGGATTTTATAAAGAACCGTGGGGGCCATATCAGCGTGATACCTACGTCTTCAAAATGGTTTGGCGTTACGTATAAGGAAGATGCGCCAACGGTTAAGGCCAGTGTAGACAAACTAGTGACAGACGGTGAGTACCCGTCATCACTTTGGGCATAAAGAAAAAGCTGCTGACCATGTCAACAGCTTTTATATGAATTGTTTTAAGGGATAATTAGTTGCCTACTACCATAAACACAAACTCTTCGATCTTCTTAACCTGTTGTTGTCTTTCCAATCCTTTTAAACCTGTACCGCCGGTTAATTTGATCTTGCTAGTGGTGTCAGACTTTTCAAGGGCCTCTATCAGTTTATAGATGTTCTTCGATTTTGCTGCAAATACAACGCCATCAGCTGTTCTGTTCTTGGAAGTAATAATGCCTATAACTTCTCCATTGCTGTTAAGAACGGGGCCACCGCTGTTACCCGGGTTTACCGAAACGGATATCTGGTACGCCGTTGAATCACCTTCGTTACCTGATTTGGCGCTAAGATAACCCTGGCTATAAACAATTATGTTACGCGGATAACCCAGTGTGAATATCTGTTCTCCCAGGTCTGAATTTGTTTTCTTAATAGAGTAGGGAAGATGACCCATGCTTTTAAAAGCTGTGTCATTGATCTTCAGGATAGCAAGGTCGGCGTTACGGTCATTATAAACAGAGATAGCTGTAAAGTATTCTCCTTTATTGTTTTGAACATAGATCGTTTTCATGCGGTTAACTACGTGGGCATTGGTTACGATAAATCCTTTTCCATCGATTAAAAAACCCGTGGCTCTATACTCGGGAGCAGGTGGTGCCGGAATCGTGGTTTTAGAAGGTTGACCAGACTGTACTGTGGGACGTACAGTTTGTTTAATATAAGCTACTAAGTCCTCCTTATTCGAATCGGTTACTTTCTTGGTATAAGCAACAATCAATCCTGCTGTAGCTATCGAGATAATCCCCGCAATGCTTGCAGCGACAGTTATGCTGCGCTTGTATTTTTTCCAAAGGAAAACAACTTTAGCCTTTCCCTTCAGCTGAGACCTGCTGATAAGTCCTGCATCAGCTAATTTAGCTTCAACTTCGTTCAGGGAGTGCTTATAGGCTTTAATATCTGCGTGCTTATCAAGTTCATGAAGTAAAAAAGTATGTTCAACAACCATCTGGTCTACCGATGGGTTGTTCTTACGGATCTCTTCGAAGAATGTCTTCTCCTTAGGGGACATTTCTCCTTTCATGTACCGCTCCACTGCTTCTATAAGTAATAATTCATCCATCTACTTTCCGTTTTTATATTGTGCAAAGAATAATTTTTTCAACCTCACCAGGCATTTATATTTCTGTGTTTTTGCATTATCTGCGTTGGTATAACCAAAATCAGCAGCAATGTCCTGCATACTCTTCTTTTGAATATAGTATGCGTCCAATAAGCTCTTACAAGGTTCCCCGATCCTGGCCAGTGCATTTTCCATCATGCTGAAATCCGTATTATGCTTCTCATGCACTTCGAGTTCTTCCTCCACCGAAACCGTTTCTTCCCCATTTTCAACCGGGTTATGGTAGCGCTGTAATTGCTGGAGTCTTTTCAGCCAGAGCCGCCTGCAAACCGAATAGATATAGGTCTTTAGCTGGCAATTCAACTCAAAATTACCCGAAACCGCCTTTTCAAATAACACGATCATCGTCTCCTGGAAAATATCCCTCGCCTCATCGGTATTGCCATTATTATTAAGTATAAAGGCTTGAACCATAGGATAATTGTCACGATAAATGGCTTCAATAACCTCTCTGTCATTTTGCGCTAAGCCGTCTAATAACTGTCTTTCCTGTTCGAAACTGTTCACCTGGTAAATATTAATACGTTAATTGCCTATTTGTAACCCAAAGGAAAGAAAAAAAAATCTTAAAATAACTGGGTTACCTTTTCCCGATCCGGGTATAAATATCAAATTATAATTTTAAAAAATTAAACAAATCAAAAATGAAAAAAGTAATCTTAGCATTGGCTATCGTTTCTGTAGCTTTCGCAGCATGCAACAATGGCGAGAAAAAAGTTGATGAAACAACAAAGAGTGATACTACTGTTATCACTACTCCATCTACTGACACTACTATGGTTGTAACTGACACAACTGTAAAAACTACAATTGTTACTGATACAATTAAGAAGTAATTTAAACCGGCTGATAGCTTGTTTTAATGCCGGAAATAAGATTTTTTAATAGGCAAGCAATCATTGAAGGTCCCTCTTATTTATAGGAGGGATTTTTTTTGCGGTAATCTGGAGCGGCTTCCCTATTTTTGTTTTAGAAATGAACAACATCAAAACAAATACCTGGTATTATTATAACAACTCCAATGGGGGCGGGCATTTTGTTGTTAAAAACTAAACAGAACACATTAACATAAAATCTTCCCCCGACAAAATCGGGGGATTTTTAATTATATGACAGTAACCATTATAGGAACGGGATTGATCGGGTGCTCCATGGCATACCGCTTAAAAGAAACAGGCTTTGCCCAAAAGATCATCGGTGTTGATAATGACGACCGGCATTTAAAGACCGCACGGCGGCTTGGATGGATCGATGCAGCGATGCCGCTTGATGAGGCCATCGTGCAAAGCACACTCATCGTCATTGCCATACCTGTAGATGCCACGGCGGTCACCTTGCCATCGCTGCTAAGCAAAATAGATAAGCAGGTGCTGATGGATGTTGGCTCTACCAAGGGGATCATTTGCGGCCTGGTTGCCGGAGATAGTAAGCGGGGACGGTATGTTGCCACACACCCGATGTGGGGAACGGAAAAAGACGGGCCCGAAGCCGTAGTTAAAGATGCATTCAAAGGACGGGTGGCCGTGATCTGTGAAAAAGAAAGAACAGATGCAGATGCTTTGCAGCTGGTGGAAGAACTTTATGAAAAAATAGGTATGCAACTGGTTTATATGGATTCGGATGTGCATGATGTGCATGCAGCCTATGTGAGTCACATCTCCCATATTGCTTCTTATGCCTTGTCACTGACCGTCCTGGAAAAAGAAAAAGAAGAAGATGCTATTTTTGAACTGGCCAGTGGGGGTTTTGAAAGTACGGTCCGCCTTGCAAAAAGCAACCCGGCCATGTGGGTTCCCATCTTCATGCAGAATAAAGAAAATGTGCTGGATGTTTTGAACGAACACATTGCGCAGCTAAGAAAGATCAAGAGCTGCCTGGAAAAAGAAAATTTTGTGTACCTGAAAGAATTGATCGAGAATGCAAATAAGATAAAACGGATTTTAAAATAACCGCTGTCGGCGGTTGCAAACCCCGACAGCGGTTCAAAAATAATGACCACCTGTCGGCGGCTACACTCCCCACAGCGGTTCAAAAAACAAATAAAATGATCTACAGGGAAGCGACTATAAATGACATCAAACAAATACAGGTTGTAAGAAATGCTGTAAAAGAAAATATGCTGTCGGATCCTGCCCTTGTGCCGGATCACGACGTGGAAGATTTTATTACCAACCGTGGTAAAGGCTGGGTTTGCGAAATAGCAGGAAACATTGTCGGCTTTTCCATTGCCGATCTTAAAGAGCATAATGTATGGGCACTTTTTTTGCATCCCCAATTTGAAGCGAAGGGAATTGGAAAAAAATTGCACCAGCTTATGATGGATTGGTACTTTGAACAAACTAAAGAAAAGATCTGGCTGGGCACAGCGCCAAACAGCAGGGCAGAAACGTTCTACCGCATGCAGGGATGGGAAGAAGCGGGTATGTATGGAAAGAATGAAATAAAATTCGAAATGGATTTTGATACCTGGTCTGACACCCACGTCTGACCATAGAAATGCATTTCACGCAAAGTGGCAAAGGAAACGCAAAGGCGCTAAACTGGTCTGACGTCCACATCTGGCCATTAACAAAATAAATAAATATAACTTGGTCAGACGAGGGCGTCAGACCAAATAAACTAATTTTACAATGCAAACAGAACAAAGAACAATGAAAGAGATCACGCAGGAGAAATGGAATAAACGGCCCCTTATCATCAGCGGCCCCTGCAGTGCGGAGACGGAAGAGCAAATGCTGGACACCGCTACGCGGCTTGCAAAAACCGGTAAAGTGGATATGCTGCGTGCAGGTATCTGGAAACCACGTACCAAGCCAGGCATGTTCGAAGGGCTTGGTGTAATTGGATTGCCCTGGCTTTTGCAGGCAAAGAAAATAACCGGACTGCCAACTACTGTAGAAGTAGCTACAGCCAAACACGTGGAAGAAGCATTGCAGTTTGAAGTGGATATACTATGGATCGGCGCAAGAACAACCGTTAATCCCTTTAGCGTGCAGGAAGTGGCAGAGGCTTTAAGAGGTGTTGACATTCCTGTTCTCATAAAAAATCCTATAAACCCCGATCTTGAATTATGGAGCGGCGGCATAGAGCGCCTGCAGAAAGTTGGCGTTAAGCAAATAGGAATGATCCATCGGGGTTTCTCATCCTATGGTAATACCGAATTCCGGAACGCCCCTATGTGGCACCTGCCTATAGAGATGAAGCGCAGGTATCCCGATATGCCCCTGATCTGTGATCCTTCGCATATTTGCGGCAACCGCAGCATGTTACAGGCTGTTGCGCAAAAAAGTATTGACCTCGACTTCAGCGGCCTGATGATCGAAACCCATATTGATCCTGACAATGCATGGAGTGATGCGAAGCAACAGGTTACTCCTGAAAGATTATCAGAGATGTTATCAGATCTTGTGTGGCGAAGCGAAAGCAGTACAGAACAGGAATTCATAACGGCACTCACCACCCTGAGAGAACAGATCAACCAGGTGGATGATGAACTGCTTACCCTCCTGGGACAAAGAATGAAACTTTCTGATAAGATCGGTGAATACAAGAAGAACAACAATATCACCATCCTCCAAACCAACCGGTGGAATGATATTTTAGAAAGGGCTTTTCAAAAAGGCGAGGGGCTGGGCCTCACCAAAGAATTTATCATCAAATATTTTGATGCCGTGCACTGGGAAAGTATCAATCACCAGAATAAAGTGATGAACGCTTAAAACAGCACAACGACGATCGTGTGGTTGCGCCTGCCGGTAAAATATATTATGCATACATCCGAATATACATTTTCGAAAAAAAAAGTAAGCTGCTATTACGACGCTGATTTTTCTTTGCTGGCCGGATTGGTACAGGACAAGAACATTGTAATTCTAACCGACGAGCATGTTTATGAGCATCATGCAAAAAGATTTGCAGCATGGCCTGTGATTAAAATTGCAGCAGGGGAAGCCCATAAGAACCAGGCAACGGTTGATCATATCGTTCAGGAATTAATAAAGCGTGGCGCCAATAAAAATACATGCTTAATAGGCGTTGGGGGTGGCGTTGTAACGGATATCACCGGCTATGTTGCCGCCGTTTATATGAGGGGCATACCTTTCGGGCTGGTGCCTACTTCTATCCTTGCCATGGCGGATGCGGCGATCGGCGGTAAGAACGGTATTGACGTAGGCCTGTATAAAAATATGCTGGGCACCATCCTCCAGCCTGATCTTATTCTTTATGATTATTCTTTCCTTCAAACCCTGCCCGTTAGAGAATGGGTAAATGGCTTCGCCGAAATAATAAAGCACGCCTGTATTAAAGATGCGCTTTTATTTTCGGTGCTGGAAAGATACTCGTTGCATGATTTTCAAACTGACCAAACCCTTATTGCCGAGCTGATCGAAAAGAACGCCGCAATAAAATCAGGTGTTGTTACAGCGGATGAGTTTGAAAAAGGAGATAGAAAATTATTGAATTTTGGACATACCATTGGTCATGCCATTGAGAATTTACATGAGCTTCCGCATGGCCACGCGGTAAGCATTGGAATGGTGGCCGCCTGTAATTTATCAGAGAAGATCAACGGGCTTCACTTTAATGAAGCCAGCAGGATTGTAAAGCTCCTGGCCAAATACCATTTACCCGTGGATATTGAGACCAATCATGAAAAAGTATTTGAAGTATTGAAAATGGATAAGAAGCGCAGGGAAGACGGCATTGATTTCATCCTGCTGGATACCATCGGCAAAGCCGGGATTGTGCGCATCAGCCTCGATGAATTGGAAAAACATTTTAAAGAGATATTATAGTGAACGTAACTGTCCAGCCCGCTAACATCTCCGGAACCATACATGCCCCTGCATCTAAAAGCAGTATGCAACGTGCCTGTGCGCTTGCTTTATTAAATGACGGAGAAA
>DATHEH010000035.1:0-6056 GCA_035318685.1 Ferruginibacter sp. | reverse complement strand
CACGCCGTTTTTTAAAAGCCATGGACAGGCAGATAGTAATTGATGATTACGAATGGTTCACTATTCATAAAGCAGAAGAAGAACTGGTAAATGAGTTTAAGCAAAAGATAAAAGAGGAGAAGAATATAGCGATCATCAGCGAGGCCGGCTGTCCTGGTATTGCAGATCCCGGCCAGTTTTTAATAGCTGCTGCACAGGAGATGGATGCGCTTGTAAAACCCCTGGTGGGACCGAGCTCTATCCTCCTGGCCCTCATGGCCAGCGGCATGAACGGGCAGCAGTTTGAATTTGTTGGTTACCTGCCCATTGATTCCCTGGAACGTAATAAAGCCATTACCTCGCTGGAAGTTGCTTCGCAAAAGAAGAACAGCACACAAATATTCATTGAAACGCCTTACCGGAATAATCAATTGATAGAAACACTTTTTAAAGTATGCAGGCCTTCTACCAAATTATGTATAGCGGCTGAGCTGACATCCCCAACGGAATTCATAAAAACAAAAACAATTGCTGACTGGCGGAAAGAAAAAACCGACTTTCATAAAAAGCCGGTCATATTTTTATTGCATGCCGTTTAGTATCAATGTGCAACTGTTTTCATGCTGATGATCTTATCAACGATATAAACACTGTATCCTCTCCACGGCAGTGTGCCTTTATATTCCTTATAATGCAGGTCGAAATAATTACCGCTGTTATTCATCAATATATTTGCAATACTGTCATTGGTCACGGAGAATTCAAACTCGTAAGAATTCACTGTACCCGGGCTTTTGGAACGAAGCCCTGACTGGATAAGCTTTCCCTCGTACGTCTTAAAAACATTGCCTTTCTTCACCACGTAATTCAGTTCACCGGATTTAACGCCTTCGCCAAAAACATAACAATACTTCCACCAGAAAGATACAGCGGCAACAAACAGGACGATAAACACCATCCACCGTAAAAATTTTCGGAAACCACTTTTCTTTACCGGCTGTTGCCTTTCAACCGAACTAAATTTTACATCTTCCATAAATATTTTTTGCAAGATACTTATAATCCGTGTTTATCAACGAGGTAAACCATTGAAGCCATGACCGCAGCACCAAGATGTAATTCCTGTGCATTTACATTTTCAAACACATCGATCGCAGAATGATGCATATCAAAATACCGTTGCCCTGTTGTATTTAAGCCAAACTGGGCGGTCTTAAAAAGGGTTTGTAATGGCCCGATATCAGCACCGCCCCGGCCGCCTTCGCTAAAAGAAAATTTATCGGCGTCGTATGGAGAAAAATATTTTCTCCATGTGTCTACCTTTATATATTGTGCTTTCGTCATGCCACAGGAAAATCCCCGTGGATATTCAGCGCCGCCATCGCTTTCCATGGCCATTATGTGCTTTTCATTCTTTGATTTGGCTTCATCCGCATATTTATCCGCCCCTCTTCCGCCATTTTCTTCGTTGGCAAATAATACAATTCTTATCGTCCGTTTTGGTTTGTACCCAATTGCATTAAATGCCCTTAAAATTTCAATACTCTGTACCAGTCCTGCTCCGTCATCACTTGCGCCTTCAGCCGGGTCCCAACTGTCCAGGTGCCCGCCGATAGTTATTATCTCCTCAGGGAATTCTGTTCCTTTTATTTCACCTATCACATTATGGCCAATGGTATCCGGCAGCATAACACATTCAGTTCTTAAAAAAAAATCTGCTGTCGCATACCTTCCTTTTAAATGATTGCTCAGACTTTCTGCCCCTTTTGTACTTATAGCCACTGCCGGAATTTTGGGAAAGGAATCGTTATAATTTAATGCCCCGGTGTGCGGATGATCATCAAACGCTCCGGTAACAGAACGTACGATCACAGCCAATGCCCCATATTTTGCAGCCGCAGAAGGCCCACCGCCCCTGTACCGTACTGCATCACCATAAGCTCCTCTTAATAGTGTTTTATTAAATGGATAATTAAAAAAAACGATCTTGCCTTTTACTTCATCCTTTCTCCTGTTCAACTCGTCAAAATCTTTCACTTCAATTACTTTGGCAAGCACACCTTTTTTACCAGTACCCACAGAGTTCCCAATGGCAAGCACACTAAAAGACGGGTCTGCACTACGGTTACCTGTTTTAAAGCGGGCCTCTTCCTTTGCACCACGAACCCAATGCGGCACCATGCACTCCTGCAGGTAAACCTTGTCCGCCCCTGCATCTTTAAGTGTTTTTAACCCCCATTGTTCTCCCTTGTACATACCCTGGCTCCCGCTAAGTCTTTGCCCGACTGATTTGCATAATATACGCAGGTTCCCGTATGCTTTCCCATTAAGCAGGATCTCGTCTGATATTTTTTTTACCATCAGGGAATCATTTGCCTGCGGAAATGCTACAAGAGAGATGAAAAGCAGAACAATGGTTAAAGTATTTTTCATTTATAAATACATTGGGTTGAGTAACAAACTTACAGATTTAAAAGCAATACACGAATGGAATGAGTGGAGAAAAATAATTCGGTAAATTGCATGAATATCCACTTTTTAAAACAGTTTCTCATGAACATTGGCATTGTATGTTATCCCACATTTGGCGGTAGTGGTGTACTGGCAACAGAATTAGGCAAAGCGCTTGCCGACAAAGGGCATAATATCCATTTCATTACATACCAGCAGCCTGTGCGGCTCAGCGGGTTTCATGCCAATATATTTTACCATGAGGTAAGGGTGCCAACATATCCGCTTTTTGATTACCCGCCTTATGAAACGGCCCTGGCCAGTACCATGGTGGATGTTATCCTGAATAATAATGTTGAGCTATTGCACGTACACTACGCCATTCCCCATGCAGCCGCGGCTTATATGGCCAAGCAGATACTTGCCAAGCAGGGGAAAAATATCCCTTTCATAACTACATTGCACGGTACGGATATTACGCTTGTAGGCAGGGATAAGACTTACAGCCCCGTGGTTACTTTTTCCATGAATGAAAGTGATGCACTTACGGCAGTATCTGAGAACCTCAAGGAAGAGACCTATAAGAATTTTACCATTGAAAAAGAAATTGAGGTCATTCATAATTTTGTGGATGTAAAACGTTTTCACCGTAAACCGGTAGATGCTTTTAAAAAACTGATCGCTCCCAACGGGGAGAAAATAATTGTGCATGCCTCCAACTTCAGGAAAGTAAAAAGAGTGGAAGACGTTGTGTCCACCTATTTGCTGATACAGAAAAAAATGCCGGCTACTTTATTGTTGTTGGGCGACGGTCCGGAAAGATCACATATTGAAGCCAGTGCCCGTGCATGTGAATCGCATAATGCTATTAAGTTTTTGGGAAAGCAGGAACAGATGGAAGACATTTTACCCATTGCCGACCTTTTTTTACTTACCAGCGAATACGAAAGTTTCGGGCTGGCGGCATTGGAAGCAATGGCTGCAGAAGTACCCGTTATTTCTACCAATGCAGGAGGTTTACCCGAAATAAATATTAACGGCTACAGTGGCTACATGAGTAATGTGGGCGATGTAAAAGATATGAGTAAGAACGCCCTGCACATTTTACAGGATGAGGCCACATTAAATCAATTCAAGGCTAATGCATTGGCACAGGCAAATAAATTCGATATTGATAACATTGTTCCAAAATATGAAGCGCTATACAAACGTGTGCTCGCCTGATATCATCGTGACCTCAGCCATCTTTCCGGATCAAGATTATTTTTTTCATCGTTGATATAAAAATCAATAGCTCCTATCCCATCAAGGTTAGCAGCGGCTTTACCTATCACCTGTCCTGTTTTTACATTTTGACCGCGTTGTACGGTAACGCTTCCCAAATTACTATAGGTGCTGAAATATTTACCATGCTGTATGATGATCACCTGCATGTCTTCTACAAATACAATATTTGAAACAACACCGTCAAAAACAGCCTTAACATTAGTTCCTATATCGGTTGCTACGCTAAGCCCGGTAATATCCATTACCGTACCGCTTGGCAACTGGTTCCGTCCATAGTGCATAATGGTCACTCCTTTGTCAACAGGCCATGGCAGCGATCCCCTGTTCTTTTCAAAACTCATGTTCAATGCAATATTATCGGCATTCAGCAATATACTTTCCGGGCCCTTTTTGGGTTCTGTCCGCTTTGGTGCGGTGGTTACCGCCTTTGTTGTTGGATTGGTCGGGTTAGGATTTGCCTTTTCTAAAGCAGCTCTTGCATTTTCATCATCCTTTGCCTTTTTTACTGCCGCTTTCGCTGCATCGGCCTGTGCCTTCTTAATGGCCGCATTGATGGCCCTGTTGATCTTGACAGCTTGTTTTTTATAAGCAGACAGTTGGGTATTCAGTTGCTTACCCTGCTTTTTCAATTCATTCATTATCCTGTCCTTCTCCAGTTTCTGGGTTGCCAGGGCTGCCATTTCCTTATCCTTACTTTTCAGTACGACGTTTTTCTTTTGCTTGGCGCCTCCCAGTTCCTCGATACGCTGGCGGCGAAGTTCCTGTGTACGGGAAATATTTTCTCCCTGCCGCTCCCGGTATGTCCTGTAGTTCTTTAAATAAGTGATACGTCTGATGGCATCATTGAAACTTGCTGCGGAGAAAATAAAGTTGAGGAAGTCATAATTATTCCTGTTCTTATAAGCGTACACCATGCTTTTTGCATACTCCTGCTTTAAAGTGTCCAGCAAACGGTCAAACCGGTTTATATCCCGTTGCAATGTAAAAATATTATTATTGAGTAAGTTGATATCCCTGCTGATGTTATCGATGATCCTGTCCTGCAGGTTCACTTTATCATTGATCAGCTTCCATTGCACAAGGTTCTCTTTTGTTTTTGCCTTATTGGCATTCAGCATTTTTTCGGTCTGTTCCATTTCCTTCTTAAGCTGTACACGTTTCCTCTCCAGTTCCTCACGGGTCTCCTGGGCCATTGTGTGAACGCTGAAAAAAGAAAATAGTACAAGCGAAAAAATGAATTTGACCATGGGTTAAAATTATACGTTTCTCAAAAATACAATCGAAACTGCTAAGTTGAGCAGCTTTAAAGATCACATGCGTGAATAAAAAGAAAATAACGTTTACTTGCGTGTATAATTTTTGGGGATGTTGAAAGAAACTGATAATTCTTTGTTAAACTCATACTGCTTAAAGTTGAGCCTGATGTCCAGTTTGTTTTTTTCCGAGACAGTTATTTCGCGGTAGGTTGAAAAATTGAACCCGCTTTTATTTTCATAATCACTGTACGTAAGGTCTGCCGTGCGATTCCTGCTTATATCCACGTCATCCAGTTTACTATGTAACAATAAATTATTATCGGCTGACAAGGTGAGCAGGTGTTTGAAGAACCGGCCAATTGTTGAGATCAATACCTGGCTCTCTGTTTTCTTATAATAAACAATGTTGCTGTCCATAAAAACAGGATTCCCGATAAGAAGGTCCTGCAGGGTTTTGTAATCGAATGGTATCTCTGTTACTTCCTGCAAATAATCCAGTGAACGGTACTGTACCTCACGTTCCTGTTTGTTGAGTAAAATAACACTGTCTTTCGTGATCAGCACCCGGTATATTTCAATATTAAGAAAAGAAGCGGTAAGGGATATCCAGATGGCGCTGTCTTTTATTATCCTTACAATAGCGGTTACATCAGGTTGTTTTCCTTTACTATCCTGGTATTCTGCCTTGATCTTTGCATTGAATGTTTTAAAGTCAATGTAATTCTGCTGCAGGTTATCCATTGTTTTCTTTATTCTCAATAAAGAATCAACATTGGACTGGTTGGGCATGGTCACTGCAGTAGTATCCTTTGGTGCAATTGCTTTATTGATCTGTTTTGCGGTACGGCAGCTAAACACGGATAAAACGAGGATCGAAAAAATAAAAAAATGAATTATTTGCTTCATTACTATTGCTGATTTAGATACTGTTATTTAATCCCCGTATGGCCAAAACCGCCTTCACCCCTTGCAGATCCGTTTAATTGCTCAACCAGCCGCAGTTCTGCTTTTTCGGTTTTGGATATGATCATTTGCGCAATACGATCACCATGATCAATAACCTGGGCCGTATTACTAAGGTTT
>DATHEH010000034.1:0-2362 GCA_035318685.1 Ferruginibacter sp. | reverse complement strand
AAAAAGAACAGGGAACGTTTCTTACCCGGTCTTAATTCTGTTTTTACTGATGAGGTTGTTGACGGCAGCACTTATTCGGCGCAGGTAGACCAGGGTATCGACAGGAATAACCCGCTGCCAACAGGTGATGATAATTTCTTTACCCGTGGCGATACCATCACTTTCAAACTTTCAAACATCAACAAACCTACATACCTCTTCTGGAGCACCTGGGAATTCAACCAGCAAAGTATTGGCAACCCTTTTTCACAACCGGGTAAGGTCATCGGCAATATCAGCAATGGCGCATTGGGTGCCTTTTGTGGATATGCGTCATGGCAAG
Source organism: Ferruginibacter sp. (assembly GCA_035318685.1). Lineage (GTDB taxonomy): Bacteria > Bacteroidota > Bacteroidia > Chitinophagales > Chitinophagaceae > Ferruginibacter. The sequence goes on along the minus strand of DATHEH010000034.1, from coordinate 2,040 downwards.
GAACCGTTATCGCAAAATAATTGGACGATTTGGTGATTTGATGATTTGATGATGAAGGGCTTTATTTGCAGGTGCAATTATCAAATTTCCAAATTATCAAATCATCAAATCAAAAAGTTAATTTCGCGGCAGATTAATAAATTTTTATGGATACAGAAAAAGTACATTGTTTGATCATAGGTTCGGGGCCGGCAGGATACACTGCAGCTATATATGCATCAAGGGCAGGATTGAACCCGGTGTTGTACCAGGGTATTCAGCCGGGCGGGCAATTGACCATTACCACAGAAGTAGAGAATTACCCCGGTTATCCCGATGGTATACAGGGACCGGAAATGATGGTTCATTTTGAGAGCCAGGCAAAAAGAATGGGTACTGATATCCGCTATGGACTTGCAACAAAGGTTGATCTTTCTGTCCGCCCGTTAAAGGTAGAGATCGACGAAGAAAAATGGATAGAGACAGATTCGCTGATCATTTCAACCGGGGCTTCTGCCAAATGGCTGGGGATCGATAGCGAGCAAAGACTCAATGGCTATGGCGTAAGCGCCTGTGCGGTATGCGATGGCTTTTTCTTTAAAGGAAAAGAAGTGGCAATAGTTGGTGCAGGGGATACGGCTGCAGAAGAAGCCCTTTACCTTTCAAAGATCTGTTCACAGGTGCACATGATCGTGAGGCGCCATGAAATGAGGGCAAGCAAAGTAATGCAGGACCGCGTTATTAACACGCCTAATATTAAAATATACTGGGACAGTGAAACAGATGAAGTGCTGGGTGAAAAAAAAGTGGAAGCTGTTCGCATCCGCAATAACAAGACAGGGGAGAAGCAGGAAATCCCGGTGAGTGCATTTTTTGTTGCCATCGGCCATGAACCCAACTCAGCTATCTTTAAAGGGTGGCTTGATATGGATGAAGCAGGCTATATCAAAACGGTACCGGGAACATCCAAAACAAATATCGAAGGAGTTTTCGCATCGGGCGATGTACAGGATAAAATATACAGGCAGGCCGTTACTGCAGCAGGCTCAGGCTGCATGGCTGCGCTGGATGCCGAGAGATGGCTGGGAGAGAAAGGGTTACACTAATTAAGAATTAAAAATTAAAAATTAAGAATTCCTCAAACATCAAGCTCTAAAATAATTCCCCATGCTTCTCAACCTGAAAAAATTTTTAATTTTTAATTTTTAATTCCCTCATGATCACTTTGCATCTTCATAATCTTAATTTCTTCTCCTACCATGGCCTATATGAAGAAGAAAAGATCCTTGGCAATGAATACGAGGTAAATGCAGACGTGATGTTTGATGAAAAAAACATCATCAGCAGTATAAACGAGACCATCAACTACGCCAAGATTTTTGAAGTAATAAAGCAGCGGATGAATATACCAACTGCTCTTTTAGAGACTGTGGCACAGGATTTGGCGAAGCAAATACAGGTCATTGATCCGCGTATCAAAACGATAAGCATCACTATTAAGAAAAAAAATCCTCCAATAACCAATATACAGGGTTCTGTAGGCGTTAGTTATAAAATAGCATTTTAATGAAAGCCCTCTTATCCATACTCTTTGCATTCCATTTCTTTGCACCTGTTGCAGCACAGGATATAAATGCACTGCTTAAAGAGGGATATCGCCTGGAAGCCATTCCAAATGAGAAGGCATCTTTCCAGAAATTTAAAGAAGTATTGAAATTGCATGCGACCAATATCTATGCCTTGAATAAATGCAGTGAGTTGTGCACCCGTATCGGGCAGCGTGAGACAAATGAAAAATTAAGGAGCGATTATTATACCGCTGCAAAGATCTATGCAGAAACAGCTTTAAAGGTCGATCCGGCTAATTCGGAGGCCAATTGTGTTATGGCCATGGCTTTGGGAAGGAATTCGATGAGCAAAAGCGCAAAAGAAAAACTGGCTACGGCAAGGGAAGTAAAAAAATATGCAGACAAGTCGGTTAAATATGATCCGCAGAACTGGAAGGCCTGGCATGTACTGGGCAGGTGGAATTATGAACTGAGTAATTTAAACGCGGTGGAA
>DATHEH010000033.1:0-2477 GCA_035318685.1 Ferruginibacter sp. | reverse complement strand
AAAACACGTCCTATGTTTCTATGCTCCTATGTGGTTCAAAAAAAAGTCCTATGTTTCTATGCTCCTATGTGGTTCAAAAAAAAGTCCTATGTCTTCTACGCTCCTATGTGGTTCAAAAAAAAGTCCTATGTCTTCTACGCTCCTATGTGGTTCAAAAACACGTCCTATGTTTCTATGCTCCTATGTGGTTCAAAAGAGCAGGCATCGCTGATCATCTCTTATATTTGTGGGCAATATCAATTTTTACTTTTACAAAAACAGCTTTATGAAAACACGCTTCTTATTCTCCGCAATTATATGGGTAGCTTTTATTTTAATGCCGGGAATATCCTTTTCACAGGCAACACGTACCTGGGTATCCGGTGTAGGTGATGATATAAACCCGGGAAGCCGGACAGCGCCTTGTAAAACATTTGCCGGGGCGATTGCCAGAACAGCAACAGGAGGAGAGATCAATGTTTTGGATGCCGGTGGTTTTGGTGCGGTTACCATAACCAGGTCCATCACCATTGATGGCAAGGGTGCCCTTGCAGGTATTCTTTCCAGCCTGACAAACGGAATAATTGTGAACGCACCGGATGCCATTGTTATCATACGTAATTTATCTATTCATGGTGCCGGTAATGGCATCAATGGGATCAGGATCATTGCTGCGAAAAAAGTGATCGTTGAAAATTGTTCGATCTGGGGATATACCAAAAAGGGGATCGAAATGAACACAACCAGTGCCTGCACCCTTATACTCAATTATGTTACTATCAATACAGCAGAAGACGCAATTGCCGTAACATCACCCGGAGGATCGGTGATAATGGATAATTGTAAGTTCCAGGCTGTTACTAATGCGGGTATCAATTTAATGGATGGCCATGCAACTGTTTACCGATCCAATATATCTGCATGCAATATCGGTATAATGGCAGGGGCAAAAACAACTGTAACGCTTTCCAATAATATCATCAGCAATAATGAAACGGCTTTACAATCATCAGGTACTATTAGCTCTGCAGGGAATAATTTTATGACAGGAAATAAAACGCAGGGTACGCCAACAACTGTTGTGAAAACGCAATAGGATCATTCCAGTTCCTTTAACAGGCTTTCCAGGTCAAGCGCACGGGAATACATTTCAAGAGAACCATCTGCTTTTTGTGGCCATTGGTCGGGTGGCTTGTCCCAATACAATTCAACCCCGTTCTCATCGGGGTCATTCAGGTACAGCGCTTCTGAAACACCGTGATCTGAGCCGCCGGTAAACGGATAATTTGCTTTTCTTAACCTGTTATAAATAACCGCAAGGTCTTTTCTGGTAGGGTAAAGTATCGCTGTATGAAATAATCCAACCGAATCCACAGGTGCAGGGGACATGCCTTTACTGTACCAGGTATTCAGGCCAATGTGATGGTGATAACCGCCGGCAGAGATAAACGCCGCATCAGTACCATACATGGTTGTTAATTCAAATCCCAGCAGGTCGCAATAAAATGCAAGTGATCTTTTAATATCTGCTACTTTTAAATGAACGTGGCCGATACGGGTTTGTGCAGGAATGATATAATCTTTATTCATACATAATGAAGTTAAGAATTTTATATCGTGTTTTAGTAATCAGATAAGCGCCACAATTGAACAGTGCTGTCCGAACTGCCTGTAACTATCCATTTTCCCCGCCCTGGTTCGTGTGCCACGAACCAGGGCGGAGGGGCGGCATATTTTCCATAGGCATAAAGTTAAAACGATTTTTAAAAAAACGAAATAATAACCCGGCACCGGTTCCGTTCATCCTTTTCAGCCTTCCTCATTTTCAAAAGAATGCTTAGCTTGGGTAAATTCTTTTTATGAAAAAGATATTGCTCTTTACATTCCTGTGTTTTTCTATACAGCTCATTTCCGCCTGTACAACTTTCTGCCTTAACAAGAACGGGCATATAATTTTTGGCAGGAACTACGACTGGGTTACCGGTGCAGGCATTGTAAATACCAACCAGCGCGGCCTTTTTAAAACGTCGATGAAAACCAGTGCAGGCAACACTGCAAGCTGGGTGTCCCAATATGGAAGCATAACTTTTAACCAGTATGGCAAAGAATTTCCCACCGGAGGCATGAATGAAAAGGGCCTGGTGGTAGAACTGATGTGGCTTGACGGAACAACCTATCCTGCTGCCGACGGAAGACCCGCAATGGGCGTCTTACAGTGGATACAATACCAACTTGATAATTCAGCAACAACTGCGGATGTGATAGCCACTGATCCGAAGATACGCATCAGTGAAAAGGGGACACCAATTCATTACCTGGTTGCAGACGCAGGGGGTAGCGTGGCCACGATAGAATTCCTGGATGGGAAAATGGTTGTTCATAAAGACAAAGACCTGCCTTTTCCTGTACTTACGAATGACAGCTATGCTTCTTCTTTACAAACAGCGAAACCCTTATTGAAAAATAACCAGCAGCGCCGCCCCGATAACAATTCTCTT
>DATHEH010000032.1:0-20005 GCA_035318685.1 Ferruginibacter sp. | reverse complement strand
CTTCCACCAGGTTGAACTGGGCAACCAGTAATTCTTTGAATTTGATCCTTGCTTCTCCCGGCTCGGGGTGCCCTTTTTCCAGGAACTCAAATAACGATACCAGTTCACTGATGATGGGCTGTTTGGAGGTCATCAAAACATGGTCGGTATAGAACTGTGCCGTTACTTCATTGAAGTTGCCTGTGCTGAGTATCGCATAACCAAGTTCTTTACCATCAACTTTCTTTTTTATGAGTGCGGTCTTTGAATGCACTTTTATCTGCGGCAGGCTATACACCAGGTTCACGCCGGCATCCTTCATTACCCTGCTCCATTTTATATTATTGGCTTCGTCGAATCTCGCTTTTAATTCAATGATGGCAACTACATTCTTACCGTTCTTTGCTGCACTGATCAGTGCATTCACAATATGTGATTCTGTTGCAAGCCGGTAAAGCGTTATATAAATGTCTGTTACATCCGCATCAATGGCGGCCTGGTTAAAAAAAGATAACACGGGGTTATACGACTGGTAAGGCAGGTGCAGTAACACATCGCGTTGGTCAAGAATGTTAAAGATATCACCACTGCCCATGATCTTCGATGCAGCCAGTGGCCTGAATTTTTTAAAGTGCAGGTCTTTATCAAATGCCGGGAATGAAGAAAGGTCACTCAGGTGATGATAACGTCCACCTGCAAACATATCCTCATACTTCACATCAAAAGCTGCGGCCAGGAACAATTGGAGGTTGCGGGGCATGCCGTTCTCATATAAAAAACGCGAGGGAAGCCCGATGTCCCTTTTCTTCAATTGCTTTTCTATTTTATTGAGCAGGTCTCCGCTGTAATCATCGGCAAGGCGAAGTTCCGCATCCCTGTTGAACTTGATGCTGTGCACGTTCAGTATCTCCAGGTGAGGAAAAAGGTATTGCAGGTTATCCCTTATAATATCATCAATGAAGATCACGTATTCTTGGCCTTCAAGCGCTGTTAAGCAAAAAAACCTTTTTAATTTATTGGAGGGAATATTTATGATGGCCTGTTTGAGTGTGCCATGCTCCTGTTCCTTTAATGTAACCACGAGATATAACTGGTTATTCTCCGGCCTGAATGTTTTATTGGTTTCTCCTTCCAAAAGGATAGGCTGTATGAAAGCAAGCACGTTGGAAAGAAATATCTCTTTTACCTCTTTTACGTGTTCAGGCCTCACAGGACTGTTATAATAAAATACAATACCGTTCTTCTTTAATTCAGGAATTATTTCCTGTGTAAGAATGCTGCCAAACATTTCAAGCTGGCGGTTAACTTCTTCCTGTATCTTGTCGGCAATGTCTTCTGTTATCTCGGCCCCCGCTTTTTTTCTGGTCTTTTCTTTCAGTTTAGAAATGGCAATCACAGCCGGGTAGCGCACCCTGAAGAATTCGTCAAGGTTACTGGAGAAGATAGAAAGGAATTTCATTCTTTCATACAGGGCCACATCTTTGTCTGAAGCTTCTTCCAAAACCCTGCAATTAAATCCCAACCAGCTAAGATCCCTGTTATTCAGCATAAAAAACTATTTAAAGGGAGAACCCGTTGCCGGCGTTATGGTTCCCGTGGTTTTGGATTGAAAAAAGAAGACCGCTACGCCAAAAGCCAATACGGAAACGACTATGCCTACCATAAAAATATTATAGGCAAGCCTTATCAATTTGTATTTTCGCCCCAGTACGGTACCCAGTGTGTAAATATCCTTGATCAGTGATCCATATAAATAATCGGTATCCCTCATCATTTCCCGCATTGCTGTATTATATTCTTCATAGGAAGACCTGTGAAAATTTCCGAAGAAAAGAAGGTTCGTCTTCTTGTCAAGCACTTCCTGGTTCGTAAAAGTTCCGCCGCTGATCTTGGGCCTTGTGGCTATTATCGAAATAACGATCGTTGTTACCGCTACCAATAAAAATATCACTGTAGGAATGGTCAGGTAAGGAACTTCCTCCAGTTTACGCAACATAACACCCAAAATGATAGATATGATAATAGCATTCACCGAAATGAGGATATTGGCCTTGCTGTCGGCCATATCACTCAGGCGCAAATGATTCTCCGAAGTGAGGCGAAGCATTGTCTGGATACCCTTCGACATCAGCCCTTTGCTGTCTTTGCCCAGGTTATTAAGACTTTGGGTATCTTCAGTTTGTATGTGTTCTTTCTCTTCAGAAATTTTCTTCATCTTTTTCATATTTTTTTGTTTTCTGTCTTCCAACAGGTCCTTGCAATATTTTGTATAATACCGGTGCGCTTTCAGTAATTCCATTGTTTTTAATGCCCATTCCTTTTCGCTCAACACCGTTCCGCTTTGTGTATATTCTTCCCAAACTTTTTTATTGGTGTCTTTGAATTCCTTCGTGCCCAGGTGGTAGGTATCTGCATCACAAAGGATCTGCTGTAAAAGATTTTCATGCTGGTGAGGTGTTCTTGTAGCCATGACGCATTCTTCTATCTTATCTACCAGTTCTCCATCTTCGGATTTTTCGTGCATGAATGTCTTCATCAGTTCCACACTTTTTTCCTCATGGTGCTGCGGATCGGTAAAAAGATAACCGGTATCATGGAACCATGCAGCTACATAAACGGCAAGCATATCTTTTTCGCTGAGGTAATAATGCCCTGCTATCTCTTTCGTTCTGTTGACCACTGTTTTGGTATGTTCCAGGTTATGAAAGATCAATGCCGGGTGCATGTTATCATTGAACAGGTCCGTCACATATTGCTCTGTCTTTTTATAAAAATTATTTGGGTCCATGCTTTAATTTTAAAATACCAGTTTTAATTTTGTACCCAGTGAAAAGTTATACAAGTGATCCTCTGGTGAAAATGCCACAGTTGCGGATATCATTACCAGGCTGTAAGGAATAAAATAAAATCCTCCTCCGTATGCGCCGTGCCATACTTTAGAAGATATTCCTCTTTGCCAAACCTTGCCCAGGTCATAGAAACCCATCATGCCCACATCTCCCGGGAGTATATATAATCTAGATTTAAATAACCTTAACCTTAACTCTGTACTTGCATACAGCAGGGATGATCCCGAGAACCTGTTCTTACGGTATCCTCTTAATACATTATTAGCACCGATACTAAGGGCCTGGAAATATTCATAGTTCTTACTGAATATGTGCCCGCCACCCAGGCGAAAAATTGCCCCTAACCTTGACCTATCAGTTATACTTGCATAGATCGTCATGTCGGTAGTTAATTTTGTAAGTGTATGTGAATTAGAATTCAGGCCAAACATGTGGGAAAATTCCGAGAACCAGGTAATACCCCTGGTCGGGAATATTTCGCTGTTCACATAATTGATATCGAAGTTTGCTTTTACACCCATGAATTGCTTAATACCATATACACTGGCGGAGTCGCTGCCTATCACCGAAGGCTTACCCAATATGCGGTCATCGTTATCCTTGTACCTGCTCCAGTAATGGTAGTAGCTGGGTCCTATCGACGCACTGTAAACATTACTCAACCTATTCCTGATAAGTATATCTGTTTCAAAATATTTATAACGCACGCGGTAAAAAAGCGCGGGCTTTGTTTTATCATATACCGATTCATTGCCGAAGCCAAAGAAATTATTGAGCGTAGGGTTTACAAGCTGCGCATTAACAAGAATATCATTCTTAAAAAATACCTTATTAAATACACCGGTATATTTTAACTGGTAGGCCCCCTGCCAGGGTGCGTAGAGTGTTACCAGGCGCTGGTCGGTTGAATAAGGCTCTTTTCGGAAACTAAAGGTGCGGCGTGAAAAACCAAGGCCGATCAAAAGCTTATCCTCTTCATTGAATCCTAAATTGAGTTGGGGGAACCTTATACGGGTATAGTTAAATGATATGGGCTTATATTCATTGATCGCGGGATCGGCAGAGAATTGCTTTTTCGTCCTTCTCAGGTTTATACCTGCATTTTTTTCTGAAGTAAGATCATAAACAAGGTTCTTTACATTTCCTTTCAGGTCAAAAGTGTCATTACCTTTACCACCAATGATCCTGAGTTTTATTTTTGATGAAACATCAGGATCTATCTCGAATTTATCATTACCGTTCAGGCCAAACAACCGTATCTCTTTGGTGGTCTTATCATTGAAGACCCGGTTATACATTATTGCAGCAGAATCTGTGCTGTTGAGTTTTTTATACACGGTGAGGTGCAGCCCGCCCGGGTGTTTTGTAATATGAAAATATTCTGATTTATTACTTCCGGGATAGCTCACCATTTTTGACAGGAACCTGTAATATACTTTTGCACTCCTGGCGAGGTCATTTCTCCGGCTGATGAGCTTGGCCGCAATTACCTGTGAATCCAGCGCTGCAATAGGCGGAGGAAATTTGGTTACTGCTTTATGAATTACGCTGTCAGGGAATTTTTCTTTAAAGTTGGCGATGATCTTATCCCACGTCGGCTCATCCAGGTTGTTCATAAATAAACGGTCAAAGTCCCTCATCTCCCAGTTAAAGCCATTAACGTCCCTGATCTTCATTTTAAATCCCTGCAAAAAAGGGATCATTCTTCTTGATACGTACCATAATAATATTCCGTCAGAATTAAAGAATGCCTGGTCCCTGTCACGTGGAATGGGATAATATAATTTCCCTTTACCTGTATCAGCAGTACCCCACCTCCATTGATCCCAATGACGGTCCCAGTCTCCAATCAGGAAATCAAGCAACCTTGCATGCAGTACCTTCTCCTGGTCAACGTGGTGATCGTTATCTTCCAGCATCTTATTCATTACTTTATTTGTACTCTTCATCTCTACAAAACCGGAACCGGGTTCTCTGTTCTCCAGCATGGCAACCGTATTGGCAAACATTGACCTGTAAATCCCAAATTCGGGATCATCGGGTACAAAAAAGAATTCGGGATCAGGTGTGATGATATTTCCTGCCACCGCAAGATCCCGTACCACAAGTGGCGCATAGGGGTGACCTGCTGAGATCATATCCTGCACGATAGCCTGTGCAAGTGTACCTCTTAAATTAGCAGGCATTACTTTTTCAGGATCTTTATCCACAGTTCGCAACGTCCATTCTGTGCCGTTCTTGTCTACCAGCCGCAACGATTTTGTTTGCTTACCCCCGCCAAGGCTTTTTATGGTAAGGCCTCCTTTTTCTTTACGGATATTAAATTCCTGCATGGTTATGGGAGTCGTCCATTCTTTCCTGTAATTATTCCCCAAAAAAGTTGTCCTGAAACCGGGTTTGGCCTTATACTGGTCACTGGCAGAGATGACCACACTGTCTCTGAATTTATATGCCGGACGACGTGTGGTGTCAGGGGCAGGAATGGGAATCTTTGAAAAATCAAGGATTTGGCTTGTATAGTCCATCTTCACAACATCATTCTCCACGGTATATACCTTTGCCTGCACGTTTTTATTTTTGGAAACTTCCAGCGTTACAAATCCCTCCAATGGGGAAGCATAAAGCGATTGCTTACTTTTAGAAACCCTTGAGTGCTTACTTCCGCTGCCACTCACAATATAATTATAACCGCTATCCTGTATCAACTGTATCGAATGATCATGGCCATTAACATAGATAACATTCGGATGTCCTTTTACAATGGGTTCTATCTGGTTTATCATCTCCTGGTAAAGCGGATGCTTTAGGTCCTGTTCTGTACCAAATATAGCACGGGTCAAAGGATAGATGGAGCCAATACCAGGTAACGGCAAATAAAAATTTCGGTATAGGTCTGTAAAAGGAAAGATATGCTGCCTGATGGTAAAATAACCGCCATGAGGGCTATAGGTCCTGAACGGGTGATGAAAGGCAAGCAACACCAGCTTTTGTGAATTCTTGGAAAGGATATCATCCAGCTGCAATAATACTTCCGCCTTTGTTTTGTAAGGACAGTCGGATTCAATACCGGGTTTTTCATTTTCGTGCATCCACCACTGGCTATCCATCATCACCAATGTTATATCGTCCGTTATCTTAACTTCCACCGGGCCCGGGCACCCGTCACGCGGGAACATCATCACATTTTTATTACCCAGGTAGTCAATATAGGATTGTACCCTTAAAATAGATTCATAACCATTGGTACCACCATTTGCCCAATCGTGGTTACCCGGAACAAAATAAACTTTCGCATTGCTTTTACCTGCGATATGGATCTGTGAATCAAGCGGGGCTTTTGCAATATCAAAGGTGGGTAAAGAATTGTCAGGCAAACCTGTTTTGTAAAGGTTATCGCCCAGGAAGATAAAGGTGGTCTTGTCGTCGATCTTTATATTATTCTTTACAGCAGAAACCACCGGATGCCTTCCGTTCGTAAGCTGGCCGGCATCACCAACGAGCACGATCCTTGCCTGGATGCTATCCTGTGCAAATGCTATTGCATGCCATATAAACAAATTCCATAAAACAATTCCGGTCTTTTTCATAACCCTTTCTTTTTATTCTTTATTACTAAAATGTTAGCCAGTCCTGATTCATGCCACTCATTGGAAATGATCATATCACCCGCAGGTGTAAAAGCAATGCCTTCAGGTTGTTTATATATGGCAGGATCAAGATGGTACAAGCTGATGAACTTTCCTTGCCTGTCCGTTACCACGATCATCTTATTGAGTGAAGCAAGAATATAGAGTTCATTGGTAACAGGATTGATCGCAGCCGACGAAGGTTTAAGCTTCATTTTTTTCTTTCCAACCTTTTCCGCAATAGCCAGCGCATCAATTGTAAATATTCCCTTTGTGTAAGACTGTGTATCAATATCAAAACCCCATGCTGTTACTGTATTCTTTTCATCTTCACAATCCTTGCATAACAGTATTAGTTGCCGGAGGCTGTCATCATAATAAATGGTTTCAAAATCATATGGTTTGTTGCCCTCTTTAGGGAACTTTGTTTTATTTGTAATGATCGTATCTCCCTGGCCGAACTTTACCGACTTGATATCGCCATTACTTATTAAAACATAGAATATGCTGTCATGCAAAGCGAGGTCTTCAAAATCCTCCCTTTTACTGAACTGCCATTTTTCTATGGCTCCTTTCCTTTCCAGGTATATCTTATAAAAATACCCTGCCTCATCTTCGATGGCAAATACACTGGTATCCTTTGGATAGTAATAAATTCCGGATATTTCGGCCAGCAGGCTGGGAAGTTTTATATTAAACGGGTTGAGTAAGTCGTACCTGGATGTATCATTCTGCTGAACTTGTTCTTTATTATTGTTATTACAAGCTAAAAATAAACCAGCAATGATAACAGCACAGGTGAATTGCCGGTAAAGTCTCATATATATATTATTACAAGCGCTAAAAGACAAATCATATGCCAAAGGAATATGTTCATCACATGCATGTTACAGGAGCTTTAATGGAAAAGAATACTGCTTAAACATTCGTTTATGATTGTTTAATACTCAGGTTGTGCAAGAATGGGGAATATTTTTCTCAACCGGCTATTTCGTCCACTCGCTCTTTAGCATGGAATAGAGATAAAGGTCGATGAATTTACCGTGGAGTAATTCTCCTTCACGGATGGTGCCTTCGTTCTTAAACCCGAGTTTTTCAGCAATGGCACTGCTTTTAATATTTGCTGTGGCACATTTGATCTCGATCCTGTTGAGACCCAGGTTTGTAAATCCATATTGTATCAGTGCAGTGCAGCATTTGGTTGCGATACCCCTGCCCTGAAAGCCATCAGCGAGCCAGTAACCTATTTCACCGATCCTGTGCATAATGTTGATATGGTGTACGCCAATGCGGCCGGCTATCTTCTTATCAACAAGGATGGCGTACCCAAAGTCGGTTTTTTCAGTTGCACACTTTTTTGTATCTGCGATATAAGCTTTAAAATTTTCTACGGTTTGCATCTTATCCACCCAGGGCAGCCATTCTTTTAAATAATCCCTGTTGTCATCCACGAGGGTAAAAAGTGGTTCCGCGTGCTCCTCTTCCAAAAAAACTAAACTGATCGTATCGTCTACGGGTATCACCATTGATATGTTTTTCGAAAGTTAATATAAATTCCCGGGAAGACAGGCGGGGAAAGATAGCGGTGGAAGTTAAAAGATCCGTTCTGCAGGAAAGTGCGAACCGGGCAGGCTGTTCATAAAAAATTAATGAAGGCGTTTTTTATTAGTCCATTTCATTATCCCGCAATTCTCTTGTTAATTTTGTAAAGCCAACTACATTGCCTTCGTCGTCATGGAGAGCAGTGATCAAAATACTCCCCCAAAAGGTACTACCGTCTTTTCGTACACGTTTACCAATATGTTTTGCCCTGCCTTCCTTGGTTGCCTGTTCTATTAATCTTTCGGGCAATCTTTCCTGCCTGTCGCGGGGCAAATAGAATATGTTGAAATTCTGGCCAATGATCTCGTGCGCCTTATAACCCTTTATTCTCTCCACGCCCTTATTCCAGGTAAGGATATTACCGTCTATATCGAGTAAAATGATCGCATAGTCCGCCACTTCTTCGATCATCTTGTTGTGCAGGTGCTGCAATAGTTCGTTTGGTTGCATTTTCTAATTTAAAAATATTTCCAATGGTTGTCTTCTTACATAATATAATACAATCCCCTGTGGAAAAGATTCCCCAGAATTCAAAAGAAATTGGACGTTCATGGGGATTTTTAAGTACAAAAACTATCAGCGGGATGAATAAAAGTGTGGTTTAAAATGATCTGTATTCCCCTGCTGTAATTAAATTCCCCTGTAGAACGCTCCCCTTATAAAAAAAACTTTGGAGTAAGAGAACAACATTAATGCCATAAGCACCTAAGCTGGCTTAAATACAGTGAATAGCAGGTTATTCCCTTTTTTTGAATTGGGTCTATCAATATGATTTATCTGCAAAGCTTTGCGGTAATCCTATGAGCTTTAATATCCCGATGTATATTGTTTTCCAAATAAAGCTGAAAAAGGTCAGCTTCGCTTCCCTGTCAAAATAAAAATCAACTTCTCTTACAGGTTCATCGTTTGAAGGATTTTCATTTTTTATAAGGATCACATTTGCCAGCCTGCTCAAAAGTTTTTTCTTTTTAGTGCCTCCCTCCTTATCCTCATCTTTTTTAAGTGCAACAAGGTACAAGCCGCTGTACAATAATTTACCCTGGCCGTGTGTCTTAAAATTATTACCACTAACATGGGCGATGCCCTGTTGAATTTGCCCTTCCTTTATCATGAATTCTCCCATGGGTACAGCCATTGGGTTCAATACCGAGCTGTCCATTTTACCAATAATAAGGTCAACCCTGAAATCCCCGGTCTTATATTTTGACAGGTCAAATTGAAAGCTCATGGTCATGGGTACCTTGTGCATGAATAACCCCGAACTTCTTATTGACATCATTTTGCGAAGCTTTATTCGTGCGGGGATATTTGTGGCATTCATCAATTCACCACTCACATTACTAACATAAATTGCCCCTGTTTTATCCATTCCCGGGTTATACTCACTGTAAGTAAGATTTGAATTACGCATATGAAGCCTGGATATAAAAAAGGATACGGGCAGCCGCATCAATTGCTGGTGCGGAAAATTATCGGGCCTTACTTTACGGAAAGGCAATGAGCGGTCAATAAATACATGACAACGGCCCTTTTCCATCACCGCTTCCTTTGCAATGAGCGTCCTTTCATTGATCAATTCCCACCAACCGATCCCTGATAACCTGAGCTTAGGTACTACCAGCTCGTACCTCTCCTTTCGTTCCGAAAAGCGACGTTTAAACTGTTGTTTATCCGGATGCATCTCAATATTCAATGCAGTGAGCCTGTCTTCTGTGGGGGATATATGGATACTGCTGCATTTAAATGAGTAAAGGCTATCTGCTGAATACGCGGAAAAATTTTTTACTGTGAGATCTGCGTGTTTTGCAAAGAGATATCTTTTTTTATCAGCTTGCGTTGAAGAGTCTATAAGGACATCACGCATACTTAGCGATACATTATTGAAACGGTTCGTTTGATTCTTTGAAAAATCGTGCAGGATGAAACCGGCATTGGAAACTGCGACCTCATCTACAACAATACTTTTCATGCTTTTAAAAAGCCTTTGATAAAGTGTGGCACTGTCATTCTTTGACCCTTTATTGTACCTTCTTTTCTTATGCCAGACTTCGATGACAGGAGAAGCAATGGAGATCTGTCTGAGCGACAAATGATCCTTCGATAAGAGGTCATCTATACCAACACCTGAAATATGTAAGGTTGAGAAAGACAGCTTAAATATATCATCAGGAAGTTTGTGTGCACTGTCAAGGTTTTTTAATACCGCGGTATCTGGTATCAATGCGCCATTCATGATATCCAGTCCTAAGGAAGAAATGTCCGGCTCAACCTGCTCTATTGATAAGTGATATAATCCTCCCGAGCCATCTTTTACCAGTTGCTGAAGCTTTGCTATGATGGCAGGGCGGAGGTCTAAGACAGATGCCGCTTTTGAATTGTCGGGTTTAACATCTTTGGTCTTTAAGAACAGGAAACGGATACTAAGCCAGGCACCGGCAATGATCACTATAACAATAAGGAATATTAAGTAGCTTTTTTTCACCGGTTTTGAAAACCCAAATAATGTGCCGCTATTACTTAATGTAATTAGGGGATTCACATTCCTGCCAGTATTCCACGATCACTTTCAAACTGTGTTTTAATTTTTCAATGGAAGCCGGCTTAACAAAAAATCCCTGCACCGATTTTGAATAGGCATCAACCACATGCTTTTGTTCAGCAGTTGTTGTAAAGAATAAATAAGGAATGCATTTTATCCTCAGGTCTTCATTTGTATGTATTTTTTCCCTTAGTTCTATTCCGTTCAACTTAGGCATATTAATGTCTGAGAGGATAATAAAGGGTTCAATGTCTGTTGTGGTCAGGTAATCAAGGGCTTTTTCACCTTCCGTAAAAAAAATGATGTCATTTACATAATCGAACTCTTTAAAAAGCTTGCCTATAACCTCCTGGTCATCCCTATCGTCTTCAATTATTATAATAGGCCCGGTTTTATTCATACTATTTTGTAATTTTTCGACACAATGTACAATTTTAGGTGCAGCTTTGAGGAATAATAGTCCTCAAAATAAAAAAACAAAAACAAACTTCACCGATCCTTTTTTTTCTTTGCCTCACCAGAATATATGGCTATCCTGTGTGTTCTTAAAAG
Organism: Ferruginibacter sp.; assembly: GCA_035318685.1. Lineage (GTDB taxonomy): Bacteria > Bacteroidota > Bacteroidia > Chitinophagales > Chitinophagaceae > Ferruginibacter. The sequence goes on along the minus strand of DATHEH010000032.1, from coordinate 8,858 downwards.
GTAAGAAGTGGTTTCTTTGTTACCCGGTAATTGGAAACTGATAGCCTCAGAAGGTCTTTTAGGCATATGGCAGTCTATACAGTTATATTTTATGGAGGGACCTATTGAATCGGCAAGGGGACAAAAATTATTGCCGGCATCGGTATGACAACTCATACATTTTTGCGAATAGGCAGCAAGGTCTTTCGTTGCATTTGTATGCGGGTTGTGACAGGAAGAGCAATTCATTCTTTTTTCCCCCAGGAAGCATTTACTTTCCGACATCAGCCGGTATTGATTGCCATGCACATCAAAATCATTTATACCGGTGCGGACTGATGGCATAAAAAAATTTGAAAGCGTGTCACCCGGCCTGAATTTAAACCTTGATTCTATTTTCAGCTTATCATTTCCCGAATGACAGACCGCACACATATCCAGTTTTTGTTGCGGGTTGAACGACTTAATACTGATAATGTGCTTTGCTGTTTTTATCTCAGGGTATTCTAAATGATAATTTACATGATTGGCTCCCCCGCCGTGGCAGCGTTCGCAATCGATACCATAGATCAGTGAGCTTTTTACCAGCACTTCTGTTATGCCGGCTGTTGATGCATTTAATTCACTGCGGATATTGGAACTATGGCATTCAAAACAATCCCGCCCGATAAATCTTTTAAAGTCGGGCAGTTTTGCCGAAAAGCCGGGGCTCGTGGCCCAGCCATGAACAGAAGTATAATAAGAAACAGGCAGTTCGTAAGTTTTATCATCCTGCCAGTAGAGCCAGGTCTGCGCATTTCTTAAACCAAATGTGATATCAAAGCGGTATGCTTTTTTTTCTTTGCCCTTTACATAAACAACCTGGTACAACCCGCTGTCCCGCTCTTCCATTACAACCCTGGTATCCTTATCATACACAAAGCTGTTTGAACCCGTATTAAAGCTGCCATGAACATTTTCTTTTGTAGCCGGTGCCGTTGCATTAAAGTGAGCGCTGAGAAGCACCGAATCGTAAATGGCCTGGTGACACTGCCGGCAGGCTGCAGAACCTGCAAACGCTTTTCCCCTGAGGTCATTAAATACTTCCGTTTTATGTATGCATTGTGATAGCAAAACGATGAACAGGAAAAGCGCTGAAATGATAACTAAGGATTTCCTGTTCTTTTTCATCAGTATAAATTTACTTTGTCTAAAAGAAAGGTCCGTATTTGATACGAACCTTTCTTTTATAATCTAATGGCATTACTCCATCCGCAATCCCCAATCTCTTCCTTTATCTGTTGCAGGCAATCCTTCTTTTATCCACCTTGCAGGCTTGCCATCTTTTAAGTAGTAATCAAAGAACTGCCCCAGCCTTATGGAAAGATCTTTACGGTTCTTACGCTCCACGAGGTTATGGTCTTCGCCGTTGTATTGCAATAACCATACTTTTTTATTTAAGCGACGCAGGGCGGTAAAAAGTTCTATACCCTGGTACCAGGGAACGGCGCCATCTGCATCGTTATGCATGATCACCAGTGGTGTGGTTATTTTATCCGCAGAGAACAAGGGTGAATTTTTCAGGTAAAGATCAGGACGCTGCCATAAAGTTGCACCGATCCTGCTCTGGGATTTTTCATACTGGAACTGCCTGTTCAATCCACTGCCCCAGCGTATACCGCCATAAGCGCTGGTCATGTTACTAACGGGTGCCCCCGCCCATGCGGCACGGAACATATTTGTTTTGGTAACGAGATAAGCAATTTGATAACCTCCCCAGCTTTGTCCCTGCAAAGCCATTCTTGTACTGTCAACCCAGGGCATCTTTGATAAATATCTTGCAGCGCTCACCACGCTATTATATGCACTATTGCCGGGCTCCCCGTCCTTGTAATAAATATTCGGGTCAAATACCAGGTAACCATTACTTACAAAATAGGCAATGTTAACAGTAGATGCGCTCGGTGCAGGACCACGGTATGCATACAGGCCATCAGCATTTCTTTCATAAAAATAAAAGATGACGGGATATTTTTTCTTTGGATCAAAGTTCTCGGGCTTGAATAATAAGCCTTCACTCATCTTACCGTCAAACATCTTCCACTTTACCAGTTCTACATTCAGCCAGTTATAATCCTTTTGCTGGCCGGATACATCTGTTAACTGGCTAAGGTTCTTAATATCAGCGGTTGTAAAGAGTTCACTCTGGCTGATATTGGAACGCTGAACGATATACTGTTCTTCATCTTTTGCTTTTAAGATGCCGCCAAAAAGATAAGGCCCGGCAGTAAGCAATGTGGGGTCAGATGACTCATTCACTCTTTTTGTATAGAACCCTCCGTACTTATTTGCTTTATTCCGGGAACGTAATAAGATGTTCTCACCGGCATTGATAAAACGTTTGTCCGGGTCAAACCTTACATAATCAAAACTTGTTTTATTTTTTTTGCCGAAACCATTGGTAATATTCCTGGGTTGTTCCATACCCCGGGGATCAACCTGCCATATATCATACACATCATTGATAAGGATATACTTGTCGTTCTCTGTCCAGCCTGTCATGCCCGCCTGGCCCGGATAATCGGGCACGTCATTTTCTACGTCATACAATGGCTCTTTGATCTTTTCGCTGATATTTTTTGTGATGCCTGTTGCCACATCCCATGCAAAATAATTTTTCAGCGCCGGGTCGTACCAGTAAACATATTTTCCGTTCGGCGATGGTTCAAAATTACCTAATGAATTTCCCTGTATCAGCCGCCTTCTTCCGTCAACCGTGCTGATGGCATAGCCTGTTGTTTTTGTCCTGCCTGTCCACTGTCCTTCTACCCGGTTACCTTTATTGCTTTCTGCTAATACCCAATCTGCATTACCCTCATCAACCAATGTTATTCTTTCAGTGGTATCGGCGCCAAGTTGCAGGATGCGGTCATCACCAGGTTTTACCACGGCCATATAGCTGCGCTTCATTTCAGCATCCAGTTGCTTCAATTGCTGCGGCTGCAGGTAATCGTCATTATAATGCCAGATGTCTAAACGTGCAAGTTCAAAATCAACCAGCGTTGTATCTTTTGCGGGCCTGATGGGAGCTATACCAAAAAATATTTGCTTTCCATCCTTACTAAACCTTGGCGGGGCATTTTCACTTACTGTACTTCCGAGCTCCATACCAACGGTGTTTTTTTCGGCCAATAACTTAGCGCTGTCCTGCCCTGTTGTATAATACCAAAGCTTATAAAATTTTTGTAACGCTTTCGTGCTGCTGTCCCTTTCTGCAACAAAGGCAAGCTGTGTTCCTTGCTCATCAAAACTGAAATTCTTTCCATCATTTAAACCTTTCATCACCGTATCTACCTTGCCCGAAGCAAGATCAAAGAGCATGACCATCGCCCTGCTGTTACTGTCCTTGCTGTTCTTTGTTGTTTCTATTAAAAGCTTTGTTCCTTTCTTGTCGAAAAAATATTCGCTTACCAGTTTGAATGTTTTTTCTTTTCCCTCTCCCAATCTTCTTACTACCAGGTCGGTTCCTTCGGATGCTGCTGCTGTCGTTGCGTCATCGCCTTCTGCATCCAGTTGTTGCAGCAATTCAAGATCATCCTTTCCCTTTTTCAGGATCTCCTTTGCTGCTTTTTGCGCTGCAACGATCACTTCTTCACGGGAAACATTTCCTTTAACTGAGTCAATTGACCTGCGTATCACGGAGTCGGCAAGTTTTGCCAGCTTGTCCATACTCATTTTAGCCGAATCAACCACTGCTGCTGTTTTCGTTTTCTTAGCAGAGTCCGTCACGGGCTTTTCCAGGTGATAGGCCACCCAGCCTGCACCCTTTTCCGGGGTTTTGTACGTTTTTATCCTTGGTAGCCGTACCACTTCATCTTTGCCAAGTTCTATTATGGCAATAGAATCTTTGGGCATCTCATCGGGTTTTTTCTTTTTTATTTTTGCCTGTCTTGTATCCTGGAAGGCGGGTTTTATTTTGAACACAACATAACGGCTGTCTTCTGTGATCACTGCACTGTAGCCCCGCGGAACAATTTTTTTGTACGAGGTAGAAACATTTTGAACAACGAGTTCGCCATCACCTTCCTGCGGGTTAACCGCATACACTATAAATTTTCCGTCATTACTGATCGCCCTCTCACCAATGCTTTTCCAGTTATCATAAACACTATGATCCAGTGGTTTCTTTTGTGCTGTTAAGCTGAAGCTCACGAATAACAGGGCCGGGAAAAATACTTTCTTCATATAAGATTTTTTGATGCAATAAAGTTATTGGAAATGGTGCAGAATACCTCACCCCAAGAGCTATCGCTCGTTCCTTTGCAGGAACTCCTTAAGGAGAAGCAGCTGGAGGATGAGGTAAAAATCCCCATTCATCACGCAGTGTTCGTAATTTATTTCCTTCCAGCTTCACGCTGTTATAATGCCCGGCATTTGTTTTCTGCCGAAATGCTTCATACAAACTAACCGCACAGGCAACCGATATATTAAGTGATCTTATTATACCTACCTGCGGAATGATGAAGTTACCATCAGCCATGGCTATGATCTCTTCACTTACACCGCTGTGTTCGTTACCAAAGACCAATGCAACGGGTTCGGTCAGATTTAGTTCATGCAATCCAACGGCATCCGTGCTTAAGTGAGTAGTATATATTTTTTTAAAATGTTTTCTCAGTTCGCTAAAACATGCTGCTGCATCGGTGAACTGGTGAATGCTTAACCATTTAGCAGCACTGGATGAACTCTTAGCTCCCCATTTTTTGTGCGGTGGAATTTTAGTGTTGAGGATATAAATGTCCTGGATACCGACGGCATCACAGGTTCGCATCACTGCAGAGATATTATGGGGATCAAAAACATTTTCAAGCACTACGGTGAGGTCGGGCTGGCGCTTGTTTAAAACGGAGCTAAGCCTGTCATTTCTTTCGGGGGTCATGGTCAAATATAAAACAATAAACCAGCGCACCATCCTCACCCTGAAAATTCTGCGAGGCTTAAACAGGTAACCAGACAGTGAAAACTGCTCCTTTACCGGGTTTTGATTCCGCAGCAATAAATCCTTTGTGCAATTCAATTATCTTTTTTACAATACTTAAGCCAATGCCCGTACCGGAGTATTCGTGCTTGGCATGCAGGCGCTGGAAAAGTGTAAATATCTTTTCATTGAACGACTGATCAAACCCAATACCGTTGTCGGCAAAGGTTAACTGCACAAATTTTTGTTGCGGATCGGCTCCATGCTGTCCCGGTATCTTATCCCCGGAAATTATTTGGGAACTGATCTTTATCTCCGGTTTTTCTTTTGAGAATTTTAATGAGTTACTGATGAGGTTGGAGAACAGCTGGTTCATCTGCAACGGGTTCGCTTTGATCGTTGGAAGCTTACCGCTTTTTATCTTAGCCTTCTTCTCCCCGATCCTTAGTTCATAATCATTTTTTACGCCTTCCAGTATCTTATTGAGGTCTGTTTCCATCAATTCTTCATCCTCTTTGGATATCCTGCTGAATGTAAGAACAGACCTGATCAGCTCGCTCATCCTGTTTGCCGAAGCGTCTATCTTTTGATAATACTTTTTCACAGCATCCTTATCGCCGCTGCTCTTTTCAATAAGGCCAATGAATGTCTGTATCTTCCTGAGTGGTTCCTGCAGGTCATGACTGGCAACATAAGTAAATGACTCGAGTTCTTTATTGGATCGTTCAAGTGCTATATTCTTTTCACTCAGTTCAGCCGTTCTTTGCTGAACCAGCAATTCCAGTTTTTCTGCAAATAGTTTCTGGTCGTGAATATCAGTGAATGAACCCATCCAGTTCGTGATCTCTGCTGCTTCATTTCTTATCGGTTCTCCATGGCCATAATGCCAGCGGTATTCACCCTTTTTACTTTTTAAGCGAACATCGACGGTATAGTTCTTTCCTGTTTCCAGAGCAAGTGTCCAGGCATTAAAGATGTTTTGGACATCTTCTTCGTGCACTATGGCTGACCAGCTGTCTTCACCCGACGGCGTTATACCTGTGTATTGTATCCATCTGCCCGATGCAAATTGCTGCCGGCCTTTTGCATCTGTCACCCAAACCAGTTGTGGCAAGGTTTCGGTAAGGGTGCGGAATCTCTGCTCGCTTTCTTCAATTTTTTTACGTGCCATTACCTCTTCTTCGTACGCAAGCACATTATTGATACCCAGCGAAACCTGGTCTGCGATCAGTTGAACAAAATTGCGGTAGGCATCGTCAAATTTGCGGTAAGGATTAAGTCCTATGGTAAGTATGGCCAGCGGGAATTTCTTATTGGCACTTTTTACAGGAACGTGTACGAACTGGTGAGGTATCACGTCCCATGCACCCTTTGGAATATTTTTCCACCTGCCGTTATTAGTGGATTCCACGATCCTGTTCTCAGCTACCGCCCTGGCAATATTTTTCCTTGCAGGATCCTGCAGGTCTACGGTTGTGGGTAATTCGGTCTCGTCTTTTCTAAACCCTGCGGCCGCAACCATTTCTGCCGAACTTCCGTCATTTGTTATCTTATAAATAATAGCAAAGGGAAAATCCTGCTTATTGAAGGCCAGTGCTTTTGCGGCAGCCTCGTAGATCTCCTGTTCATTTTTTTTGTGCACAAGCGTATCTAATTGCTGTAATGTTTTTAGGGAGCGCTCATTAATGATCCTTTCGGTGTCGGCAGTATTATAACAAATTATCCCCGCGGGTTTTCCATCATCTCCCAGCACAGGTGTATAGGAGAATGTGTAATAGGTTTCTTCCGGGAACCCGCTGCGCTCCATGATCAGTAATTGGGATTCCACGTAGGTTCCCTCATCTTTCAGCATTGCCTTTGAAAGCAAGGGTTCAATGTCCTTCCAGATATCCTTCCATACAACGGATGAAGGCTGGCCGAGCGCCTGCGGATGTTTACCCCGCACAATATCTATATAGGCGTCATTGTATAGTTTTGTAAGGTCCGTCCCCCACCCGATCCAGATAGGCTGGGGTGAACTGAGCATTATGCGCACACAGGTCTTTAATCCCTGCGGCCATTGGCCAGGGTTACCGAGTGAGGTTTTGCTCCAGTCGAAATTGCGGATGCGCTCACCCATTTCGCCGCCGCCGGTAAGGAACCCGGGAAATATTTTTTCAGCTGTTGTCATTTATTCGGCCAAACTGATGTTAGCGATGATCTTTTCAAATTCTTTTTTAACATCGTCTGTGTTGATATGCTTTTTTATAAACCCGGTACACCCCAGGGTCTTACATTTTTCAGGCATATCCAATTCACCAGACGTAGAATATATGTAAATGGGTACATGTTCAAGAGAATTTATTTTCCTTAATTCGGTCAAACATTCCAACCCGTCCATACGTGGCATGTTAACATCCAGGAAGATAACATCAGCCTTAAAGGATCCCTCATTTATTTTTTCCAGCCCGTCCATGCCATCCCGGGCAAATACGTAAGTTGCTTCCGGGACTATCTTTTTCATCACGTACAAAAAGATCTCCTGGTCGTCAATGTCATCATCAATCAAAAAAATAGTAGGTTGTTTAGGCATTTCTTTATGCTGTGGGAATATGGTTAAACTTAGATCAAAGGCAATTGGAGATCTTCTCTAAAAGTACCACATCAGGAGGGTTTGGCAAAAAATATTCCAATGGGTAAAACCAAATCCTATGAATTACACTGATCTATGGATTTTATAGCGATCCGTGTAATAATTAAGAATATTTTTGAATCCTAAACAACCCGTCTTGAGTGCACCCGTTTTTTTAATAACCCCGCCGTTCACGCAGTTGAATACACCGTACCCGGCAACGGCATACCTGAAAGGCTTCCTGAATACAAAAAAGGTCAAAGCTTACCAGTCTGACCTTGGTATTGAGGTTACGATCGCACTTTTTTCCAAACAGGGATTGAAAGAACTATTTGCGCACCTCAACGGACTACAAAAAGAATGGTCGCCAAATTCAGCAAGGATGCTTGCATTACAGGATGATTATATTAATTCCATTGATGCGGTGATATTGTTCCTGCAAGGTAAGAGTCCTACCCTTGCTCACTTAATATGCAAAAGGGATTTTTTACCCGAGGCAGATCGCTTTGCCCAACTCGATGACCTGAAATGGGCTTTCGGGAACATGGGCACACAGGATAAGGCAAAGCACCTTGCCACCATGTACCTGGAAGACCTGGGTGATCTCATTAAAGAATGTGTTGATGAACATTTTGGTTTCAGCCGTTATGCAGAACGACTTGGAAGATCTGCAAATAGTTTTGATGAATTGTATGCCGCAATGCAACAGGATTACAGTTACATGGATAAGATACTCATCGGTATTTTACAAAAAAAAATGGCAGAGGTAGCACCAAAACTTGTTGCCATCTCTGTTCCCTTTCCCGGTAATTTATATACTTCATTGCGTTGCGGGCAATGGATAAAGAAGCATTGCCCTGAAGTTAAAGTGGTGATGGGTGGAGGATTTGCAAATACCGAACTGCGTTCTTTATCTGATCCACGGGTTTTTGAATTCTACGATTTTATTACACTCGATGATGGTGAGGCTCCTCTTGAAATCTTATTGCAACATATCGAAGGCAAAAAAACAAGGGATGAACTTAAACGCACATTTACCCTGGTTGGTGATAGCGTGACCTATATCAACAACAAAACAACCGGTGATTATAAACAGGGAGAAGTGGGTACGCCTGATTACAGCGATTTCTTTTTGGATAAATACATTTCTGCCATTGAAGTGATCAACCCCATGCACAGTCTATGGAGTGACGGACGGTGGAATAAACTCACTATGGCCCACGGCTGTTACTGGGGCAAATGCACCTTCTGCGATATTAGTTTAGATTATATAAGGCTATACGAACCCATCACTGCGGCGTTGCTTTGCGA
>DATHEH010000031.1:0-9604 GCA_035318685.1 Ferruginibacter sp. | reverse complement strand
TCCCATATCTCGGGACCTGTTTGCTCATAATGTGCAAGACGGTTGGCTAAATTATCGTATTGGTTTACATACCAGCTGTTGGGTACTTCTGTTGCCAGGCGTTTACTTACGGAATAATAGCTGCGTGGATCCTCAGGCTCTACATTGGTAGGGCACACGATCACTTCTGCACCAACAGCTTTTAAGATGTCGGCTTTTTCTTTAGACTGTTTATCAGTAGTGGTGAAAATACATTTATAACCTTTTACGCATGCAGCCAGCGCAAGGCCCATACCCGTATTACCACTTGTGCCTTCAATGATGGTGCCACCGGGTTTTATTTTGCCTTCCTGTTCTGCAACTTCCAGCATCTTTAAAGCCATGCGGTCTTTAATGGAATTGCCGGGGTTAAAGTATTCCACTTTTGCCAAAACGGTACAGGGAAGGTTCTTAGTGATCTTATGAAGTTTTATAAGGGGCGTATTGCCAATGGTATCCAAAATGCTGTTGAGCCACATATAGTAATCGTTGTTTGTGGCAAAGGTAATAATTTGAAGCGATGGCAACGTTTTGTTTGTTAATGACGATTGTTCATCGTGCAGATTGCAACCCTTCGTGTTCATATAACGTCATTAAGATCATATATTACTATATGAAAAATATCAGTATCCTGCTTTTTATTGTTTTTAGTATAACTAGTGTGAATGCCCAGACTGCAACAGATAATGCTTCAATACTTGCGAATATTTTTTTACCAGGGGCGGGCGGACCATGGGATAAAAAAATACAGGAATTTATGATCGAACCAGAGACCTCAAAAAAAAGTCCTGAAAATACTTCAGCATATGCCCTGGTGGCGGGGGGCAGTAAGGGAATTGGTTTTGCTATTGCTGAAGCACTGGCAAAGCGTAAGTATAACCTTATACTTATCGCCCGGAATTGGGATACGCTGAATATCGCAAAAAACAAGCTTGAATCTGCATACGGTGTTCATGTGGAGTTATTATCGTACGACCTGAGCAAAGAAGAATCTGCAACCCGGATCGCAAAATGGTGTAGCGATAAAAATATACCACTTAAAATGCTTTTCAATGTTGCGGGTTTAGGAGGCGATGAAGATTATCTCGAATTGTCACTGGATAGCGTGCGTTATATGGTGCGTTTAAATGTAGAATCAGCAATGGCACTTAGTCTTACCTTGTTACCACTACTTGAAAAAAATGCGCCTTCTTATATCCTCAATGTTGCCAGCATGGCCGGACTCGGTCCGATCCCTGCAAAGAATGTATATTCCGCTACCAAGGCTGCAGTTGTATCTTTTAGTTATTCGCTGCGCTACCAGCTCAAAGGAAAAAATATCAGTGTGAGTTGTCTTGCCCCGGGCCCCGTATACACCAAGCCATCCATCAAGGCGAATACAAAAAAACAACTCGGTTGGTTTGGCGATCAATTGTCCGTGAGTCCTAAAAAAGTGGGTGAGATATGCGTTCGTAAAACATTAAAAGGAAGAATGCTTATCGTACCGGGTACATTGGCGAGGATAATGTCGGGTGTGCTGCGGATCCTGCCCAGAAGATGGGTCACATATATATATTACCAGGCGGGAGGCAGCGGCGGGAGTAAGAAATAAATCAGATAGAACATATTCTACAGCACAATTATACGGGCATCTACCGGTCCCCGGATTATTACGGTGCATCTTTGCATCGTCAATATCCTAAAGAAGACTATCCAAACCACATGAAAACTTTCCATCTATCCGTGGAAAAACCGAACAACCTTTGAAGCGTTCAATAAGCAGGCAAACAAAATTGCTAAAATTGAGAACGGTATTTTGGTCCCGAATTTTTTCGGGACCTTTTTATTTATTAAGGATCTCTATCGATTTTTTAAGAGCTTCATCCGTGGCATTCAGGCTTTCAAAAAAACCTTCATTGCGCCATAACTGCCGTGCGATGGTTGATTTTATACGGTTTACGAGGTCCTGCTTTTCTTTTGGAGAGACCCTGGTGAGATCAACAGAATCCCTTGCTGCAGCATTTACAAAAAGTTTCCAATGGTCTTCAGAGAAAGAAAAATTCTTTATAAAATCTGCGGGTGCTGCATAATTCTTTAGCGTACCGAGGTTCTGCAAATAGAATTTATAAGCAAAGCTCCCGATGGTGCCCCTGTTATAAACCCTTGCGGAATTTGTACTAAAAAGACTTGTATCCAGTGCTATAAAATGATCAGGCGTTATGCCGCCCCTGGCATAAACTATTTTGCCCGCTTTTGTTTTATAAATCTTACTGGTATCATTTTTTATCGAATCGGCACTTTGCGTTTCGCTGCCGTGGTAACGATTACTGATCTCATCGTAATATGCCTTGCCACCGTTCGCATAAGATCTTTGGATACTCCTTCCGATGGGTGTATAATAACGTGCGATGGTTAAACGTAAAGCACTTTTATCACTCAGGTCAAATTGTTCCTGCACCAGGCCCTTTCCAAAAGACCTCCTGCCAATGATGGTGGCCCTGTCCCAATCCTGTAAAGCACCGATCAGTATCTCGCTGGCGCTGGCCGTACCTTCATCAGACAAAATAACCAGGGGCCCGGTTTCAAACTGGCCATTCCTGCGGCAACGGTATTCTTTTTTTGCGATGTGCTTACCTTCTGTATAGGTAATTAGTTTATCCCCGGCCAAAAATTCATCTGCAATCTCTACAGCTTCATCCAATACACCGCCACCGTTTCCCCTCAGGTCGAGCACGAGTTTTTTCAAACCTTTCTTTTTTAATGCTTCCAGGGATTCCATGAATTCGCGGTAGGTTTGTGTAGAGAATTTATTTAGTCTTATATACCCGATCCCGGCATTGATCATATAACTGGCATCCACACTGCTCAATGGTATGGCATCCCTTGTGATCACTGTTTGTATCGGGTCAATTCCACGTAAAAAAGTAACTGTTACCCTGGTACCGCGGTCTCCTCTAAGTAATTTTCTATAAGTATCAGCGTCTGTTTTTTTTCCGGCAACCAGGCTGTCACCAACTTTTAAAAATTTATCACCTGTGAGCAAACCTGCTTTATAACCCGGACCATCTTTTAAAACATTGATCACGTTGAGCGTGTCGTCAAAAATGTTGAACTCGATACCAATGCCGAAGAATTTGCCCGCCAGGTCTTCATTAACTTCCTGTAATTCTGCGGCAGGAATGAATACGGAGTGGGGGTCAAGTTTGTTAAGCATGGCATGAATGGCAGTATCGGCTAAGGAATCCATTTGTACCTCGTCAACATATTTATTTTGTATCAGGTCCATGATCTCCTGTATTGGCCTCCTCTTCTCTGTAAAAAAGAAACTCCTGCCGGGCATATTGTCCCTCATCTTATAGCCCAGGTACATTCCCGCTATCATGGTCATACTAAAAAGCAGGGGCAGCCAAACCTGTGTCTTTTTGTTATTCATTTTGCGAAGATAAGAAGAAGCTGCAAGGGGAAGAGCCGCAAGGGGGAAGTTTTAGACAAATGATCCATGTAACTTCATACGGCAGGCACAATTAAAACATCTTAATCACTAAAGTTTGCCCCTTGAGTCTAGTAGCTTGCGTCTTTGTATTTAAAATGAATTAACTTCAATCTGTAATATCAACATACAACATGGCGATCAAATTAATTGCTGACAGTGGTTCTACAAAGACAGAATGGTGTTTATTGAATGGCAGGACCACGAAAACCTCTTTCACACAAGGACTAAGCCCTTACTTTCTTTCTGCTGAACAAATAGAATATATCGTTGACCAGGAACTTAAACCAAAACTAAAAAATACTGAACCGGATGAGGTTTATTTTTACGGAACCGGTTGCAGCAATCCCAACAATGTAAAACTGGTAAAAAAAGCGCTGGAAAAGGTCTTTACAAATGCAGCTGTATTTGTTGACCACGACCTGATGGGTGCTGCCAAAGCGCTGTGCGGCCATGATAAAGGAGTGGCCTGCATCTTGGGCACCGGTTCCAACTCCTGTTATTACAATGGTAAGAAGATCGTGAAGAACAGCCCGGGGCTTGGCTATGTTTTGGGTGATGAAGGCAGCGGCGCTTACCTTGGAAAAAAAGTGATCCAATACTTTTTATATAATACTTTTGATGCGGATCTTATGGACCGCTTTAATGCTAAATTCAATACCAACAGCGATGAGATACTAACCGCTGTTTATAAAAAGCCATTACCCAACCGGTACCTGGCATCCTATGCCATTTTCCTCGCAGAGAACAGGGGGCATTATATGATAGAGAACATAATTGAGGACGGGTTCAATGATTTCTTTTTTAACCATATTTATAAGTACAGGGAAAGCTGGACACTGCCCATTCACTTTACCGGTAGCGTGGCACATGGCTTTAAGGATGTATTGAAGGATATGTGCAGTTCCTATGAGTTACAATTGGGCAAAGTGATAAAGAAACCGATGGATGGATTGGTAAAATTTCATCGTGCCCCCTAGACGGCTGCCGCAGGGGTTCTGTGAAAGGGGCCTGGGAGCGTACAATGATCTTATAGTGTTTTTGAAAAGAAAAAATATTTTATAACCAGACGGAAGTTTGTGGAAAGAATAAACTTACACATATGGAGTCTTTAAAGCTCCGCCAGCTGGCGGATTGGGTATGGCATTCAAACAAATAACAGAATCGCAATCAGATTACAGGCACCTCGAAAAGATGTCTGTAATGGAACTATTGACCAACATCAATAAAGAAGATAAAACCGTACCGGCAGCCATCGAAAAAGAGATACCGCAGATAGAGTCGCTGGTCACCGCGATCGTAGATAAGATGCTGATGGGGGGCCGCTTATTTTATATAGGAGCGGGTACCAGTGGCCGGTTGGGTATTGTAGATGCCAGTGAATGCCCCCCTTCATTCGGGGTGCCTTATGGACTGGTGATCGGTATCATAGCCGGCGGAAATACGGCCATAACAAAGGCCGTGGAGTTTGCAGAAGATGACGTTAAACAAGGCTGGGCCGATCTGCAGGCACATAATGTGAATGATAAGGACGTGGTTATCGGTATTGCAGCAAGTGGTACAACCCCATACGTTATAGAAGCCCTGAAAAAATGCAGGGAAGGGGGTATTGTAACCGGTAGTATCTGCTGTAATCCCGAATCTCCCTTAAGTGCAGTATCTGATCACCCTATTGAAGTTGTAGTAGGCCCTGAGTTCGTGACCGGCAGTACCCGCATGAAAAGCGGAACAGCGCAAAAACTCGTACTCAATATGATCTCTACCACGGTTATGATACAATTGGGCAGGGTAGAGGATAACAAAATGGTGAATATGCAGCTCACCAATGATAAACTGATAGACCGGGGTGTGAAAATGCTGATGGAAAAAACACAGATAGGGGAATATGAAGCTGCCAGGGAACTGCTTTTAAAAACAGGGAGTGTCAAGAAGGCGATCGAAAGTAACCGTTTATAAAATAATCTTGGACGATTTATGCATTTTTATTAATTTACGTATCTCATTATTTACATAAAACTCCTCTTATGAATATTAAATTTCTACTTTCCACAGCACTTATCGCAACAAGTTTCGGCACCTTTGCCCAGGATGCCAATACAACCTATGCTATTACCGGCGATGGTAACGGTGATTTCATGTGGATGAATATCCGCAAGGTTGACATTTCTTCGGGTAAGATCGTACAGGATGTTTACCAAAGGGAAAAGACAAAATTCCTGATGATGGATGCTTCAACCAAACAGCCTGTTGAGCAAACTCTAAATCGTAATGGCCAGGTTTATACTGCGCCTGTTCACCCCACGGCAACAATGGTTGCAGCAGCAGCGTACGATAAAAACCATGATAAATTATTCTTTACCCCGATGCGGATCGGCGAATTGCGCTGGCTTGACCTTAACGCCAAAGGCGACGCTCAAAAATTTTATACCGTTAGTACATCTCCTTTGAATTCAAATGAGTCACTGGTGGATGAGGCCAACCATTTTACCCGTATGGTCATTGGCGCTGACGGGAATGGCTATGCCGTTACCAATGATGCCAACCGCCTGATCCGTTTTACAACAGGTAAAAAAGTAACCGTTACTGATCTTGGAAATCTTATTGATGATGAATCAAACAAAGGTGTTTCCATTCACAATAAGTGTTCAAGCTGGGGTGGTGATATGATCGCAGATGCTTATAATAAATTATACATCATCTCTGCCAATCATTATGTTTTTGTGGTGGACCTTGATACCAGGGTGGCAAAACACGTGGGTATTATTAGCGGGCTGCCTGCAAATTACACTACCAACGGCGCAGCAGTAGATAAGGATGGGGCTATTGTAGTGGCCAGCGCAAATACTTTTGCAGGTTACTATAAATTTAAACTCAATGACCTCGCGGCGGTGAAGATCGAGGGCTCTGATATGGTTTACAATGCTTCTGACCTCGCCAATGGTAATTTGTTATTACAGAAAGAGGCAGACGCCGCCAGGAACTTTGGCGCTGATAATTTCCGTCCAGTAGTACCGGTTATTACCCCCAATGCGCATGTTTCCCCCAACCCGGTTACTGCAGGTGAGTTTAAAGTGTATTTTGACGGGCAAGAGGCCGGAAAATATAATATCACACTTACTGATCTTTCCGGTAAAGCCGTAATGAACAGGGTGGTGAACGTTACTGCAAAAACACAGGTGGAAGCAGTTCAGCTGAGCAGCAAGATGGCAAAGGGTATGTATATGGTTAAAGTTACCGATGCATCAAACAAATTCATTTTTACTGAAAGGATCGTTGTACAATAAAAAATTATTGGGTTAATAAGTTGGGCCGCACTCGTTGCGGCCCTTTTTTTTACGGCATGTGAGAATGATTTTTTTGATCCCCCGGATCTGGTTTATGCTTCGTTTAAACAATCTATGGTAAATGAATACGCGATATTTTTTGCTGCAGAGATTAATTGTTTGAAATTTGCGATGATCAGCGCAATCAAAAAAAATCATTTTAATCAGCGATTCGATTTTGCAGAACATAGAACCATATTTTAACTGGCGTCATTTATATACCGCCGAAGAAGATAAGCTTTCGCCTTTTTATGGCCGTACCTACAGCGAATTTGAATTCTCACATACCGTTTACAATTATTATATTCACCCGCAATGGGACGAATTTGGTTCAAGGACGCTTTACATGAAGATCCTGTTTGCGGATTATGAACAGAATTTCGCCATCATCGAATTACTGGGCGAATGGAATGACGCCATAGAAAATGATATCATGACACTGCGCAGGGACGTTACAGACATCATGTTCACTAAAGGGATCACCAAATTCATTCTTATTGCAGAGAACGTGTTGAATTTTCACAGCAGTGATGACAGTTATTACGAGGAATGGAGGGAACAACTGGAAGATGAAGGAGGCTGGGTGGTGATCCTTGATATGCCTACGCAAAGCCAGTATGATTTCAGGCAGGCCAGGCTCACCAATTATATTGAACTGATCGATTTCCCCCAATGGCGAACCCTAAAGCCCGAGCTGGTTTTTGAACAGGTGGATAATATGATGATGAAGAGGTTGAACTGATACCGGATACTGGATACTGGATTCTTGATTCTTGATGGAGTATAACAGCTAAAGACCTTTTCATTTTTTAAAATCTTACCAGTACCAGGAATCCGGTATCCAGCATCTTCCCATAAAAACTCCTCCCGATTACCGTATTTGGCGTTCCTAACGTATTTTTGTATCCCAACTCAAACTTCTAACGCTATCACCATGACCTGGAAACATTTTTTTACTTCTTCAATTGGCAAGAAATTAATCATGGGCCTCACGGGTCTTTTTCTTATAAGTTTCCTGGTCGTTCATTGCTTCATAAATTCGATGATCTTCTTTGATGATGGCGGACAGACATTTAATCACTGGGGACACTTTATGGGCAGCAACCTTATTGTACGCACTATGGAGTTAGGATTGTTTGCAGGCCTGATCATTCATATCATACAGGGTTTGATACTATGGGCGCAAAACAGGTCAGCACGTCCTGTTAAGTATGCTAAGTACGACCAGTCGGGGAGCAGTACCTGGTACAGCCGTAGCATGGGTCTGCTGGGAACGCTTCTTTTAATGTTCCTGGTATTGCATCTTTATCACTTCTGGGTTCCGTCAAGGCTGGGCGGGATGGCCAATGTAAAAGTGCTGGACCCTGTTATCTTAAGTGACTATGCGGATGAAGAAGCACATAATCTTTATAAAGCAATGATCGACGTTTTCCAGAATGTATGGGTGGTCATCATCTATGTCGCAGGTGTCCTCTCTCTTTGCTGGCATTTGATACATGGATTTCAAAGTGCATTCCAGACATTTGGCATCAATCATAAAAAATACACACCGCTCATTAAAGTTGTTGGTGTGGCATTTTCGGTGATCATTTGTTTGCTGTTTGCGATGATGCCCATCTCGATCTATTTAAAGTGGATCGAATAATGTCACTAAAAGGATTATGAAGCGTATTGTTGTGTTTGTTTAGCTCGGTAGGAGCGATAGGTTGGTA
The DNA here is from genome assembly GCA_035318685.1 of Ferruginibacter sp. Taxonomy (GTDB): domain Bacteria; phylum Bacteroidota; class Bacteroidia; order Chitinophagales; family Chitinophagaceae; genus Ferruginibacter. The sequence continues at coordinate 1,082 of DATHEH010000031.1, read as the reverse complement.
GATGATGCATATAAAGATTTGTTGAGCCCCATAGGGGCGATATGTGAGGGAAGGATGAATGGACAAGAATAAGTACAAGTGTGCGACGCCAATGAAGTTCAATAGTAGCATAAAAGCTAAGTACATAATCATCCTCCTGCGCTAAAGCTACGGAGGGCAAGAAAAAATAAATATCACATGGATTTAAATGCAAAAATTCCGGCAGGAGAAATGGACAAAAAGTGGTCTGATTACAAAGGCCATGTTAAACTGGTTAACCCTGCCAATAAGCGTAAGCTTGAAGTCATTGTTGTGGGTACGGGTTTGGCCGGTGCTTCTGCAGCGGCATCTTTGGGTGAAATGGGGTATAAGGTAAAAGCATTTTGTTTCCAGGATAGTCCGCGCCGTGCACACAGCATAGCAGCCCAGGGTGGCATCAACGCTGCAAAAAATTACCAGAATGACGGGGACTCCGTTTTCCGTTTGTTTTATGATACCGTTAAAGGAGGTGATTACCGTGCAAGAGAAGGTAACGTACACCGCTTAGCCGAAGTAAGCGCTGCTATTATTGACCAGTGCGTGGCACAGGGTGTTCCTTTTGCAAGAGAATACGGTGGTTTGTTAAGTAACCGGAGCTTTGGCGGAACACAGGTGCAGCGTACATTCTATGCAGCAGGACAAACAGGCCAGCAATTACTGCTGGGCGCTTACAGTGCTTTGGAAAGACAGGTGGCGCTTGGTAATGTAACCATGTATAACCGCCATGAAATGCTGGAGGTGGTAAAGATCGATGGTAAGGCAAGAGGCATTATCGCAAGAGACCTGGTGAGTGGTAAACTGGAAAGGCATTTTGGTCATGCCGTTTTGCTGTGCACCGGTGGTTATGGAAATGTATTCTATTTAAGCACCAATGCTATGGGCAGCAATGTTACTGCAATATGGAAGGCACATAAGAAAGGGGCGTATTTTGGCAATCCATGCTTTACGCAGATTCATCCCACCTGCATACCCGTTAGCGGCGAGTATCAAAGTAAGCTTACTTTAATGAGTGAAAGCTTACGCAACGATGGAAGGATATGGGTGCCAAAAATGAAAGGCGATAA
>DATHEH010000030.1:0-3058 GCA_035318685.1 Ferruginibacter sp. | reverse complement strand
TTCAACCCGTAGTGTGTAAGGTCAAATTGAACCGGCACCACGCTTACATAATTATTTTGCAGGGCCCATACATCGGTGTCCTTGTCCTTGTCAAAATTTATGAACTCCCCGGTAAGCCAATAGTATTTTTTCCCCTGGGGGTCTTTACGCTCATCAAATTCTTCTTTGTATTTGGCATAGGCCTGTTTGCAGATCTTTATCCCTTTTATTTCATTCTTTGGAACCGAAGGGAAATTAACATTCAATAAAAGGTGCTTATCCAGTTTATTGGCGAGAACTGTTTTAATGATCTTATTGGCATAGAAGACGGATGCACTGAAATCAGCTTCAAAGCGGTAATCGAGTAATGAAAAGCCAATGCTCGGGATGCTTTCAATTGATGCTTCCATGGCAGCACTCATTGTGCCGCTGTAGATCACATTAATGGAATGATTGGCGCCATGGTTGATGCCGCTGATACAAAGGTCCGGCTTGCGGTGCAGTAACTTGTCAACAGCCAGCTTAACGCAATCCACCGGTGTACCCGAGGTTTGCCATGCTTCCACATCACCAAACAATTCCACCTTATTCATCCGCAGGGGAGTACCAATGGTAATGGCATGGCCCATCCCGCTTTGTGCTTTATCAGGAGCTACCACCAATATCTTCCCCAATCCTTTTGCTGCTTCTATCAGGTTTCTTATTCCGGGGGCAGTGATGCCGTCATCATTGGTGATGAGGATAATGGGTTCGTCTTTCTTTTTTGCCATTTACGGTTCAGGTCATTTTAAAATTGAGGAAATATTTGTCTTGCAATACCCGGAATGCGGAAGGGCCATGGTATCATGGCAATGATGATCGCGAAGGCAATGCCAAAACAGATAAGCGCACGTTTGTGTTTTTGCGCATCGGTATCAGCACGCTTTACCATACTTCTTCCTACGTGTGCCAGCAGCCATGCAATGATCATCATCAGTGCATGCTCTACGGCAAAGAAACGTTCGATAGGGTCTTTCATTACTGCACCCATCCCGTTTTTTACTTTCTCGAACCAAACCCCATTAAAATATAATACCAGGCCTATCAGTAACTGTATATCACAAAAGATCATGAATAACATGCCCGCCTTGTTATCCCTCCCGGTATAGATACGCTTACCCAGCACGCCGGAAATGGCGCTGATCACCGCCCACAAACCGAATAACAGCACTGCCCAGCGAAGCAGGTTGTGTATAGGTAAAAAATAATTCATAAAAATGATTTTGCTGTAAAAATAAGATAAGTGAATTAAGGCAGGGCAGATTTTTTGAACGGCAGGCCGCTTTTCATTTTATCGCCTTATATTTATTAAACCTAAACTTCCTGTTATGCAAAAAGCTAAAACGCAATTAACCGCATTGTTAGTATTCCTCTCATTGATTGCAGTAGCACAGAAGCCAAAAGCATCAGATTCTTTGAAAAATATTTCCCTTGCGGGGTTAAGTTTCCGTAGTGTTGGACCGGCCATAACATCCGGGCGCATTGCTGATATAGCTGTTAACCCTGTTAACCACAACGAATACTATGTAGCTGCTGCAGCAGGTGGTGTATGGAAGACGGGCAATGCAGGGGTAACATATACACCGGTATTTGACGGTGAAGGCTCTTTTTCAATTGGCTGCCTGGCCATTGATCCCTCAAATACGAACGTGGTATGGGTAGGCAGCGGAGAAAACAATAACCAGCGGGTGGTGGCCTATGGTGATGGTATTTACAGGTCTGATGATGGCGGGAAAAGCTGGAAGAATATGGGTTTGAAAAACTCGGAGCATATCGGACGCATTGCCATTGATCCAACCAACAGTGATATTGTTTACGTGGCCGCTTACGGACCCGTATGGAAATCCGGCGGAGAAAGGGGTATCTATAAAACCATTGATGGCGGCAAAACATGGAAACAGGTTTTAAATGTAAGTGAGCATACGGGCTTTAATGAAGTGATGGTTGACCCACGCCACCCCAATATTGTATATGCTGCAGCACACCAGCGCCAGCGTAAGGTATTCACTTATATTGGTGGCGGTCCTGAATCTGCCATGTATAAAAGCACGGATGGCGGTACTACCTGGAATAAGATGATGAACGGGATACCTGCACGGGACCTTGGCCGCATTGGTTTGAATTATTCTCCTGTTAACCCTGATGTGTTGTATGCGGTAGTGGAAGCAACCGAAGGAAAAGGAGGTGTTTTTAAAAGTACTGATCGTGGTGCCAGTTGGGAAAGACAGTGTGGCTATACATCCAGCGGTAATTATTACCAGAGAATATTCTGCGATCCCAGGGACATCAACAAGGTCTTTATAATAAATGCATACATGGTCGTTAGTAAAGATGGGGGTAAGACATTTACCAACGTTGGTGAAAAAAGCAAACACATCGATAGTCATGTTATATGGATCGATCCCTCAAATACCCATCATTACCTTGTTGGTTGTGATGGTGGCATATACGAAAGTTTTGACGCGGCAGAGAACTGGCATTTTAAACCCAATCTTCCCGTTACACAGTTTTATAAAGTAGCAACAGATAATGCACTTCCTTTTTATCACATACACGGGGGAACACAGGACAACTTCAGTATAGGCGGCCCTTCACGCACCATAAGTGCTAACGGCATCATGAATTCTGATTGGTATTTTACCAGTATCGGCGATGGTTTTGAGACCCAGGTTGATCAAACCAATCCGGATATCGTTTATGCACAGGCACAGTATGGTGTATTGGTGAGGTATGATAAAAAAAGCGGTGAATACTTATTTATACAACCGCAGGAAGAAGATGGAGAAGCAGCTAACCGCTGGAACTGGGATTCACCTTTATTGCTTTCTAAATTTGATAATAAGCGGCTTTACTTTGCCTCCAATAAATTATTCCGTACGGATGACAGGGGCGAAACCTGGAAAAGAATAAGCGGTGATTTCACCCGGCAAACAGACAGGAATAAACTGGAGGTAATGGGAAAAGTGTGGAGTGTTGATGCGGTTGCCAAGAACGGGTCAACAGATATTTATGGCAATACAACAACAATTGCCGAATCCCA
>DATHEH010000029.1:0-3159 GCA_035318685.1 Ferruginibacter sp. | reverse complement strand
GTTTTTTGCACTCTTAAAATAGTCTGCTGCTTTTGCATAGCGTTCCTGTTTATACAACACCATGCCTAAACGGTAATCGTGGTCTCCCAATGCGCAGGTGTTTTCTGATGTGCCGGCATATATCCTGCCCTCATAATATGCGTTGAACGCATCATCATATTTCCCCAGTGAAAGCAGTGCATCTCCTTTTGAACTATAGCCCTGGGAAAGTGGTTCAGCATTTTTTTTGCTTTTATCGTTCCCGAACACCATTATCATCGAGTCTGAATAAAGCAATGCCTTATTGTGATCGCGGTAGTCTCTTCTATGAGCATTATAAAAGAAGTAATAGTAGCTATATTGGTCGTGCTTGTCTTCCGGTTTCATAGACCGGTACATGGAATCTATATATTTGAGAGAGCCGGCAACATCACCTGCATCATGAATGATCGTGGCCTCTTCCCATACTTTTGAAAATTCAGTTTCATCCCGGTTATCTACATTTTTCTCTTTGCAGGAAAACATAAATAACATCGACAGGCTAAAAAGGCTTGTTAGATACTTGTTGATACCCTTATTATACACGGCTCAGAATTAATCCCGTGGTAAATATAATATCTGCTTCTAACATTTACAGCACTGATTTATATATTATTGTTTAAGTTTTTTTATTAATGGTCTTTCGCCCCCTATATTCTATAACTTTCACTTCGTCCAGCAGCACATCCCAGTATCCCCAGGCATTTGATGCCGAAGTTTTTCGCATATCAAGACCCGCAATATCGGATAGGTACCAGCACATCTCATAGGCAAAGTCTTTATTTACTGTGTTCACCTCAGCAGCCGCGATGGCTTTCATGCAGTCATTAATGACCTTCTTCACACTCGATCTATGAGGCTTCTTTTCTCCTTTAAATAACCGGATCAGGTCCTTACTGCTTTTATTCAGGAGTTTGGTGACAATGTCGCGTTCTGCCTCAGTTGTTTGAACAACGGCAGGAAGGATTTTGAAGAATGACCGGTATTTATCCACTTCTTCAAAGCGGACAAGTTTGGCAATAGTTTGCGCTGTATCTAATGCTTCAGTTTTATAAGATATGTACTCGAAACCCGCCATATAGTTCCTGCAAAATTAAATGCTCTTACGAAATATCTGTACTGATCTCTGCAATGCTTTTCCTTGTTCTTTGCTCGGTTTCCCTTGTCCGGTTAGGTTCTTCCAGTTGCGAGGGGTCTCCCTTGTATCCTAATGCGATAAAGCATACCGGCTCATCGTCATCACCCAATTGAAATGTTTTCTTTGTCAGCTCCATATCAAAGCCACCCATCGGATGTGCATATATATCCATACTGATGGCCTGTATTATCAGGTTCTCATTTGCCAGCCCGCAATCGTGCATATAGTGCCTGTTTGCTTTGCCATTACGGGAGAAATTCTTTTTGGCAATGCATACCATCAATACGGCTGCTTTATCTGTCCACAGTTGGTTAGATGGCACAAGACAGTTCCATAGTGTCTGAAAACCTTCACTGCCCCTGTATGCATATTGATAGCGCCATGGTTGCTCATTCATAGAGCTCGGTGCCCACGATGCAGCCTCTATTATTGGAAGCATATCGTCTTTGCTTATTTCTTTATCTGCAAAGGCTCTTATACTCCGGCGTTTCTCTATCAATTCATGCATATGAGTTCTTTTATTGGATTCTTCGATAAATGTTATGTGTTTAGTAAGATAAGTCATTTGTCATCAAAATAAATATTGTAGCCTCATATTTTCTTTCTTACTGAATATCATGCTGTAACAATTGAAAGCAAGCGGATAATTGTTAATGACCTAATGATTTGTTAAAAGCGGCACGTTCTTTGACGCTTATCTGTTTGTATTCGTAGCCCATTGCTCACTCAAATTAATTTTATGAAAAAACAACTATTGTTAGCTGTGTTATTATTAAGTAGTGTAAGCTACTTCTCAGCATGTAAGAGAGAAAAAAACACCGTTACGCCAACAGCCACATTAAATGACATGGGGGATTTTGTCAATAAGTATGGTGCGCCAAAACAAACATTCAGTTTTAATACTTCAGATCTTCCCAGGACTTTTACGCTCAATGCGGGGACAAAAATCACATTATATCCCGGTTCGCTAACAAAGAATAACATTCCCGTTTCAGGTGCCCTGACTTTAGAGGCATATGAAATAATGAAGCGCAGCGATGCGATCTTTACAGGTACCAATACCAACCATCACTCTGGTGCTCCATTGATCTCTGATGGCTTCTTCTTTATCGATGTAAAGGCCAACGGCATTAGCGTTGACAAAATGATGCCTGCGTCTTATGATGTTGCGATGCCAACTACGAGAGAAGGTGAGTTCACTAACCTTTGGGTAGGCAATACAGACCTTGACGTAGCCGGGCAAATGGGATGGATGGCCCCGATAAATGGTGGTGCAGATTCTATCAAAGGTCTTGACAGCCTGTTTAGTTTCTCCATGCGCGAACTTGGCTGGGTAAACTGTGATATTTTCTATGCCAGCAATGCTCCTAAGACTACTGTCACTATTACTTTGGTCAATAACCCCGGCGCACTTGCAACCTTTATGGGCGGCAGCGGCGAAACTTTTGTGTTGTTCTGCGCCCAGGGAGAAAATGTTGTTTCACAACTATACACTCCCGCAGGCACCAACATGGTGAAAAGCTATGATGATTCAATGCCTATCGGTATGACGGGAAGACTGGTTGCCTTTTCTATTAAGGACGGGAAATTTTACTTCGCAAAGCAGGATGTGACCATTTCTACCAATATGGGTGCTACACTTAGTTTGGCAGAAGTGACCGAAGCTGCCCTGGAGGCGGAGATCAATGCACTTGATAGTTACTAACCCCGCGTTATATTCTGAATTAAGACGGCTTTGTGCAAACAAAGCCGTCTTTTTTGTGGCCAGCCGTGTGTTAAGAAAATCTTAAAATCTTTCAAAAAAATCAAATAAAGACGAATAAAATAAGAATTAACCCCAAAGGTGGGATAGCATTTGCTCGTCTTAGTAGTAGGTTTGTGATAGTAAAGTGATTTTTACTGTTTACAGGCTACTTTACTATTTGGATTTGGAACCATCGTTTAGCAGGGCGGATGCCGAAAAGCCGTAAAAGAGTAGGCATGTATTCAAACGAGTTGTTCTA
>DATHEH010000028.1:0-5054 GCA_035318685.1 Ferruginibacter sp. | reverse complement strand
CGGTACCGCTCTTTTCTTTTTACCAACATTAAAATCACCGGTCATACCGGATCTCCCTAAAGATAAAAAGCATAATGCCTGTGTTATGCGTACCATCTTTAATGAGCCCCAGCCCGGTGTAAACCTAAAAGCGTATGCAGAAAATTTCAGGAGAGGAAAAATTGATTCTTCCATGAATAGCGGGAAGAACTGGTTGCTTAATGCACAGGCGCCCAATGGCGGCTGGGGTGCAGGCTCACACAGCAAACAGCATATTACTGATCCGTCAAAAGTTCAGCAGGACCCTGCTTCTACCGCCATGTCGATCATGGCACTTTTGCGCCTGGGTGAAAAACCAAAAGGTACAGCCAACAGCGCTGCCATTCAAAAAGCAATTAATTTTTTGTTGCAGAGCGTTGAGCAATCACCTGATGATGCATTGAATATTACCTCGCTAACGGGTACGCAGCCGCAGGCAAAACTGGGACAGAACATTGATGTGATCTTAACCAGCCAGTGCCTTACCAGCATTATGCACAAATTGAATGACACTGATCCTATGTACACGCGGATAAAGAGAGCCGTTCAAAAATGTGTAAATAAAATTCAGCAGGCGCAGGACCTGAGTGGCGCTACAAAAGGAGGCGGATGGGCCCCCGTACTGCAAAGCGCCTTTGCAGTGAATGCACTTGAACTTGCGGAGGCCAATGACATTAAAGTTGATGAAGCAAAACTTAAAGCAGCAAGGAATTACCAGAAGAAAAATTTCGAGAACGGGGATGCCAAAACCGGCGACGCGGCAGGTGTAATGCTCTATTCTGTTTCAGGTAATGCAAGGGCAACAGCAAAAGAAAAAAGAAGGGTGAAGGAAGTATTAAAAGTTGCTAAAGAACAAGGCAGGATCAGGGACGATAAAGAGGTTACGGTCGAGAACCTTCAGAAAGCAGGACTCTCGGTAAATGAATCACAGGAACTGGCTACTACCTACAAGATGAACAGCTATGCAAACGGAAGGGCACAGGATAAAAGCGTGCTCACAGGTTTTGGTAATAACGGTGGCGAAGAGTTTGTTAGTTTTTTACTTACCGGTGAATCGCTGATCATTGGCGGTGATGATGAATGGAAAAAATGGTATGAGAATACCAGCACTATTCTTTCTAATATTCAAAACGGCGATGGCTCATGGAGAGGACATCATTGTATTACCAGCCCGGTATTTTGTACAGCTACCTGTTTGTTGATCCTGGGTATTGATAAAGACCTTGCGCAGTATGAAAGGATAAGCATGGGTAAAAAATAAAACAGCACCACCGGTTAACATGGTTCTGTCCGCAGGTAACATAAGAAAATCTGTGAAAAATGACCTCTAGGTATCTGTGGTAAAAAAATCATATTAAAATATAAAAAACCGTGGAACCTATTTGTTTCCCGGTTTTTTTATGCCATTAACTACTCAACCACGCACATTTCGTTTTGGCACGGTATTCTCATTATTTATAAATGGTAACAGTGCTTTTAAACATAAACAAACGAATATGAAAAACATAGTTTTAATACTATTAAGTATAACATTTGCCTGCCATGCAGAGGCCCAACAGCGTCAAAACCAGAGAATGGGCGCTGTATATGTAACTGTAAATGGGAATAAAAATCTACAGGTTGCCATCGATGGGAATATTTACAGTCTTACCAGCAGCAGTAGTACGGTAAGTAAGATCCCGGTTATCAGTAACCTCGAGGCAGGCATGCATGGTTTGACAGTAACGGGCACGGCAAATAATAACCGCCGCGCAGACAATATTACAACACAATTCAACCTCAGGCGCAATTTCGATATGTATATCAACCTGAATGCAGACGGCAGCCTGGAACTGATTGAAAAAAGTAAGGCAGCAAGCAGGAACACACCGATGACCAATACTAATTTCAATACATTAATGAGGAACCTGAGATTGCAGAATACCACACAGGGCAGGAATGCATTTCTTGCAAATACTTTTAACACAGCAAATACTTACTTTACTTCCATACAGGTAGTGCAGTTATTACAACAAATACGTGTGGAGTCAGACAGGCTACCACTGGCTAAACTGTCTTTCCGTACCGTAACAGACCCAAATAGTTTCAGCCCTGTATACGGTTTATTCAATGTAGCTGCTAACAGGACTGTATTGCAGGCATATGTAAACGCTTATGATCCTGATGGGGATGGCGTAATAGATCCTCCTGCTGATAACAGGAATGGAATGCCGGCAGCTTCTTTTAATAACCTGTACCAAACTGCCATGGGACAGGGCTCTGTAAATGCACAGGTAAATTATATTGCAAGCGCCTTTAATACAACAGCCAATTATTTTACATCAAGCCAGGCTGCACAGTTAATTCAACTGGTAAATGGAGAAAGCAACAGGTTGCAACTGGCTAAATTATCTTACCGTGCTATTGTTGATCCAACAAACTTCAGCACTGTTGCTAATTTGTTGTATTCGCAAAGCAGCCGGGATGACCTGATGAATTATGTCAACACCGGGCAAATGGGCGGTGGTACTAATACACGTGTTGCTATGTCGGAAAGCGATTATACCGCTTTAACACAGGCCGTGAGCAGCCAGTTCCTTCCTTACGCAAAAATGACCTACCTGACGAATACATTTAATAACGCAGCTTATTATTTTACTACTGCCCAGGCAAAAAACCTGATTCAAATGGTAACGAATGAAAGTAACAGGTTACAATTATCGAAAGCGGTATATCGTAATCTTGTTGACCGGACCAACTATACCCAATTCTATGACCTGTTTACTTTACCGGCAAGCAGGACAGAGTTGAATGCATATGTGCAGGCATATAGGGATTAGGTTGATTTGGTGATTTGGTGATTTGGTGATTTGGTGATTTGAAGATTTGAAGATTTGTGAACACTGATCCTGTGAACATTTAAAGTATTCACAGGATCAGTGTTCACAAAAATTATAAGGCTAATCAATTATGCTGGCTCATGTCTGCCATATCAGCCTTATTGAATTTTGTTAACTCCACAATAATGGCACTATGCCGTAAAAGCGGCGGAACAGCGAGCATAGCCTGCTCTTTGTCATCAAACTCATGTATGAACCATGATTTGTGCACGCCATCCTTACAACCCCAGTCAGCATTTGAAAGTATGTGTGAACCCGACTCGAGGAACAATTTGATTATTTGCTTACACTCCGTCGCATTCCCTGAATGAGGAATTTCAATTAAATAGGTGGGCATATAATTAGATTTAGATGAGTGAATGAAATCCACCTCTAATTTAATTTGATTATGGAATTACGGCAAGTTTTTATTATGCCCTGGCCGTTGACATACCTGCAGCTTTACCCCTCCTTTTTAATACCAGGGCAGCGATCAGTGAAACGAGGAGCCCCACAGGCAATATCTCAACATAGGTGAACAAGGCTACAAAGAACGGGTTTTTATAATTTTCCGTAAACCAGGCCATTTCTTTGATCTCGCCGGCGATCTTTTCAGCACTGGCACCGTCGGATTTTAATTTGTTGATAGTAGCGGCCGAATATTTTTCCATAAAATCGGGCATGAAACAATAATAATTGATCAGCCAGGCTACTACATAAAAAGTAGACGCGATCAATGTAATGAAGAGCCCCACTTTAAATGCCTTGCCAAAACTGATGGCACCTGCATTGTGCTTATCCCGGTAACTTTTAATGCCCACAAAAATAAGGGAGAAGGCAATGATCATACTGGCATAGCCCACCAGCATGCCGTTTTCAATATTCCCGGTTTTGTGGTATATGCCCATGCTAATGGTCATCAGGGTTGCTACAATAAGGCCCGCAATAGAACCGTAAACAATTACAACTTTTTTCATCTTTTTTAAATTAAGTTAAGAAAGGGTAAAATTGAAGCCTAAACTTTTATTTTCCCTCATACTTTAGTGTGGTTTGTTTACTTATGCCCGTTTTTCATACTAAAGCATGAGGCATTACCGGATCAGGTTTGATCTTTTTGCCATTTCAATGGCCTGTGTCCTTCGCTTTACGTCCATTTTTTCAAAAAGTTTTGATGAATGTGTTTTGATGGTATGCAGGGAGACAAATAACCGGTCGGCTATCTCAGCATTACTAAATCCTTCGGCCATTAACTGCAGTACTTCCAGTTCCCTTTTACTTAACCCTAACCTGGTCGCTTCCGCTTCATTAAAAACAAATTCCGTATCCCTGTCTATATAAACTTCTTTCTCTACTATAACGGTCTCTATTTTGGGCTTCGTTAGTTTAAGCGCCAGCCAGATACCCAACGCGGTAAAAATAACAGCAATGGCACCCATATAAACTTCTAAAGCATGGTCGAAAATTATGAACCGCAGTTCAAGCCATTTGAGTAAGAATAGCAGTAAGGCCAGGCCTATACCGTATAGCACTATGGTACTGTGTTTTGAAACTAATTTCCCTATCCTCATTCACTTTTGATTTTATCTTTTTTAACGGGTGAATAATCCGTCATAACCTTGCCATTAACAATAAGTTTGTCAAAGTAGCATTTCACGCCCGTTGCTACATTCATATCTTCCGTGTTTTGAATGTGAAAATGCAAATGCGGTTCCGTAGAATTTCCTGAATTCCCGCAAAGCCCTAACAGTGTTCCTTGCTTTACTTTCTGCCCCTGCTTTACTGTTATGGAGTTTTGTTTAAAATGCGCAAAGAACAGGAATTCATTATTGGCAGTCTTGAGGATCACCGTATTTCCCGGCACATATGTAGGATTCATTTCGCCGGGCCTGTTGTCTTTAATACCGTCAACTGCCAAAACAACTTCAGCATCGCAGGGCGCTACTAACTCTTTTCCAAATGCATAATAGTCTTCGTTGACCTTACCATCTGTTTTAAATGACTTCCCTTTGTCGTTTGTTATCATGATGTCGAATGCATTTTTTTGCGCCGGGTGCTCCACATGGTAATTCAATTCTTTGGTGTCGCCTCCCCAAAAAACGGTCCACTCCTCTTTGAAGGGTAATTGCAATTTGGTTGTATTCCTTGCCATTTGGGGCAGGTTATCTTCCACGAAAGGTT
>DATHEH010000027.1:0-2251 GCA_035318685.1 Ferruginibacter sp. | reverse complement strand
CATGTACGGGGTTATCGGGAGCGCCGTAGTGGTAGGTATGATTTCAGTATGGCTTATTAAAAAGTTCAAAATAAAGACCATTGACAGGGAGGGAATAATATTTCATCCAAGAGCTTTTAATAAAGGACAGGTCTATGGAGGTTTGTTGTTTGGTTTGGGATGGGCTATTACGGGCGCCTGCCCGGGGCCATTATATGCCCAGATAGGATCAGGCGCTTATGTAATTGTAATAACTTTATTAAGTGCTCTTGCAGGAACCTGGCTGTATGGATTTTTCAGGGAAAGGCTTCCGCATTAATTAAATAATACCTCTGTAAAAGACAACACACTAATGGAAAACCGCCGGAGAGAATTTTTAAAAAAACTGGGCGCCCTGGGCGGGGCCGGGTTGCTGTCTTCAGCGCCATTGCTTTCCATAGCTGAAAATAATAAAACTGATGAAGGAGGAGAGGATGGCGAGAACGCATCTTTTACCATCTCCATTTTACAAACCACTGATGTGCATTGCCAGGTTCATCCGCACGATGAACTATTCTGGGAAAACGATAAAGCCGTTTTTCGTCAAACCGGCGGCTATGCACACGTAGCAACCTATTTACAACAGGAAAGAGCTAAAAATCCCCATACTTTTTTGATCGATACCGGTGATATGTTCCAGGGTAGCGAGCTTTCTGTAAAGACCACCGGCAAAGCCATGGTGCCCATCCTTAATGCTATGGGTTACGATCTTTACCTGCCCGGTAACTGGGAAGTTATTTATTATAAAAAAGCAATGCAATCCTTGCTGGGGTCATTAAATGCACCAAAGGTTTGCGCCAATATGTACCATGACCTGGGTGAGGGAAAAAAAGGCGAATTGATCTTTCCACCTTATCATATCTGGAATATCAGGGGCGTAAAGATCGGCTTCATTGGCTATACAGATCCTTTGGTTCCCATACGGCAATCACCTAATTACAGCAAAGGGATAGTTTATTCCAAACCCGAAAATAATTTACCATATTATGTTGATGTGTTGCGCAGGCAGGAACGCTGTGCTTATGTTCTAGTGGTCGCCCATTTGGGATTATCGCAACAGATCCATTTGGCTAACCAGCCCGAATGCAAGGGCGTTGATTATATACTTGGCGGAGATACACATGAGCGGGTAAGAAAACCCATTCAATGCAGGTACAGCAAAGTGGTGGAACCCGGGGCGTTTGGATCATTTGTAGGTAAACTCAATTTAACGATACAGCAGGGGAAGGTCATTAAAGATGATTATGAACTGGTGGAAATAAGCACCAATGAATTTGAGCCGTCAAAAAAAATAACGGCACTGATCAAAGACAATGAAAAATCTTTTGCAGATGATATTTATAAAATAGCAGGTTACAGTACGATCCCGCTGTACAGGTATTTTGTTGTGGAAAACCCGATCGATACCATGATAATTGATGCCCTGAAATGGAAATTGCCGGGGGTGGATATTGTTCTGTCAAATGGCTTTCGTTTTTGCCCGCCCCGCACAACGCCTGATCATACAGGAAATATCCCGATAACAGAAGGTTTTATTTTTGATATGCTCCCTGTTGACAGCACCGTAAGAACCGGTAAGGTAACAGGAAAACAAATTCATGAATGGCTCGAGACGGAATTACATAATGTATTTGCGGAGGACGCATCGGAACGTTTTGGCGGCTGGGCAATAAAATTCAAAGGAATGAAGATGAGTTTTAATGCTTTTGCAGAAAAAGGAAAAAGGGTGCAGCAGGTCAGCATTGCAGGTGTGCCACTTGACCTCAATAAGACCTATAGCATATGCGCCTGTGAAAGAGATGGAGATCCGCCTGACATGCTTTGCAGGATGAAAAAAGTGGCTGATGCAAAGAATACCAGTTATACTTTGCATTCCGTCATGAAAGAATACCTGGCTGCCAATTCCCCCGTTACACCCTACCCACCTCAAAATGCAAAGATCCTGGATGCGCCACAGACCTTGCTGACACAAGTTTCAGGCGTAGATTATAAGTTCCGTTAAGCAAATATTTGAACACAGAAGCAATGGGCCAATAGCTAATAACAGAAAATAAGATCCTGTGATCATCACGGGATCCTATTTTTTTATAAATATTTTCTTAAGGATGTGATGCTCATTTTTCATAACCAATACATAAGCTCCCGCTGCAAATACCTTTTGTAATGGTATGGAATGAATGCCCGCGTATTGTACATCCATTATTCCCGATTGCATGACCAGGCCGGAAGAATT
>DATHEH010000026.1:0-3586 GCA_035318685.1 Ferruginibacter sp. | reverse complement strand
AACTGATGGTGATCATGGCAACAGCAATGGCTATCAGCCCTGCGGCTGCGATTACCCACCAGGAAATATTTACCCGGTAAATAAAATCCTGCAGCCAGTCGTGCATGAAATAATAAGCCAGGGGTGCTGCGATCAGGAATGCAATACCTATCAGCAGTAAGAATTCTTTTGAAAAAAGGAATATGATATTATTTAAAGAAGCACCCAATACTTTCCGGATACCGACTTCTTTTGTTTTTTGAACAGCCATAAAAGAAGCAAGCCCGTAAAGCCCCAGGCAGCTGAGGAATATCGCCAATCCTGCAAATATTTTAAAGAGATCTGAAAGCTTTCCTTCCTGGGCATAAAAATTCCCGATCTTTGCATCCAGGAATTCCTGTTCATATACAAAATCAGGATAAGTTTCATTCCACAATGCTTCCACTTTTTTTAAAGTTCCGCTTATATCTTTTGTAGAGAGCTTAACACCTGCTGTACCATAAAAATCCTTGCCGGTACTGATCAGCACAGGTACCAAACCTTCCCGTAATGACATGGCATTAAAATCTTTGATAACTCCTACAATGGAAAATTTCATTTGTCCCCACAGGTCAATTTCCTTGTTGATCACCTGCCGCGGATCAGTGATCCCCAGGCGTTTTACCAGGGTCTCATTTACCAGGAATTCTTTTACTGTATCGGAAGGATTAAGATTTCTTCCTGCCACCAGTGATATGCCGTAAGTTTTTAAATAGTCTGCATCAGCCCATTTGAGGTTTGCATTCCAATCCGTCTCATTTTCTGCGTGATCAAAACGAAAATTAGATGACCAGTTGCCATTATCAGCAGGACTCGCAAAGCTGAAACTTGCAGTTTTTATCCCATCGATGGATAACAATTTATTTTTCAGGTAATCCAGTTTGGCCCTGCCGGCACTGTCCTCGGGGAAAGCAATATTTACTATCGCATCTTTATCAAAACCCATTGAATAATTCCTGAAATAATTCATTTGATTAACAATGATGATGGTACCGATGATCAATGCCTGCGCAACCACAAACTGGAAAACAACAAGTGCCCTTCTTAAAGAAATGCCTTTTGCCTTTCCTGCCGCTACTTTACTTTTCAATGCCCTAACAGGGTTAAAGCGTGATAACACGAGCGCAGGATAAAAACCTGCCAGCAGGATAACGATAACAGCTGTTAATAAAAGGAACAGGAGGATGCCGGGGTTTTTCGTGAAGCTTAAAGACAACGGTAACTGAAGAATTGAACTAATGTACGGAAGGCTCACCATGACCAGAATAACCGATAACACGATCGTAGTTAATGTGAGCAATGTTGTTTCGCAATAGAACTGGAACCTCAGTTGCTGCCTGCTGCTACCCATCACTTTTCTTACTGCTACTTCTTTTGCCCTGTTGAAAGCCTGTGCCGTAGCCAGGTTTATAAAATTAACACAGGCTATCAGTAAAATGAATGCTGCTATGAGCCATAAGGTATTGATCAATGCTTTTGAAACCTTCCTGCCAATATAATTGCCGATGTCGTCATTGTAATGTACATCTGATAAAGGCTGAACAAATTGCCTGCCCCTGTCAGCTTCTTCTTTCTTGTATTTTTTTGTAAATGACAGCAGTTGATTATTCATTGAAGCAGCGGTCATTCCCTCTGGCAATAAAATATAGCAACCGTGGTTACTGGCCACACTCTGCCAATCGGTTTCTTTACTGAATTCGGTTAAGGTTGCATATGAAGCCAGGATCCTGATCTGCAGATCTGTATTGTCAGGCACGTCAGCAAGTATCCCAGTGATCTTCAGCAACTGTTTATTGTTACGTCTTATCGTTTTACCAATAGCCAGCTTCCAGTCACCAAAATACTTTTCTGCTGTTGCTTTTGTCAGCAAAGCGGTATTGGGCGCCTTCAAAGACGTATACTCCCCTGCCAGCATCGGGAAATCAAATATTTTAAAGAAAGATGGCTCAGCAAAAAAAACGCCCCGGTTTTCCTTGAATTTTTTAAAGGACCTTTCATTGGTTTCATCCGGTACTATGATCTGGTCATCCCTGTTTGAATAAATTGCTGTGCAAACCATGGATGGGAAGTCATTATGAATAGCCCGTGGAAGCGGGTAAGGTACACCTGCTGTAGGTCTTGGCCCGTCTGCATTTTGCTGTTCGGTTATTATCCGGTAAATGCGGTCCTTCTTCGCATGAAAGTTATCGAAGCTTAATTCGAACTGTATAATGAGGAAAATAACAAGGCAGACAGCAATACCCACAGCAAGCCCGGCAACATTAATGCTGGTGAAATTCTTATTTCTCCATAAATTCCTGAAAGCAGTTTTAAAATAATTCTTTATCATGGTTATACATTTATTCTGTTCTTAATGACTTTACCGGGTTTGCGCTGGCCGACCTGATGGCCTGGAAGCTGATGGTAACAAATGCGATCAATACCGCGACGAATCCCGCGAGCAAAAAAATCCACCAGGCCAGGCTGATGCGGTATGCAAAATCCTGCAGCCACTTATTCATGGCATACCAGGCCAGGGGTGATGCGATGACGATTGCCACCAATACCAGCTTTAAAAAATCTTTTGATAACAGCCCTACAACATTTGCAACACTTGCACCCATTACTTTGCGGATACCGATCTCTTTGGTGCGTTGCTCAGCGCTGAACGTAGCCAGGCCAAACAAACCAAGGCAGGAAATAAAGATGGCGATGATGGTAAAGTATCCAACGATAGATGCCAGCCTGCTTTCAGCAATATAATTTTTCTGGAAATCCTCGTCCAGGAAGCTATACTCAAATGGCTCGTTGGGATTTAACGCATGCCAGCTCTTTTCGATCTTTGCTAACAGTTTACCCATATCCCCTTCTTTGGCATTTACCAGCATATGATTGAATTCGGTCCCTGGATTCAGTTCAAATCCAAACGGGGTGATGGCAAGGTGCAGGTCTTCAAAATGAAAATCCTTTACCACACCGATCACATCAAATCCATACTTTGTTCCCCGCCAGTCGAAGTAAACTTTTTTACCCACTGCCTCCTGTGCAGACCTGAAGCCGATATCCTTAATGGCGGTTTCATTTAATATCACCCTGTAATTCGTATCTGCAGGAAATTGTTCAGAAAATAAGCGGCCTGCTATAGGTTTGATACCAAGTGTTTGCAGAAAACTATGATCGATAGTATTCATCCTTGTTCTCCTGGCTTCATTCATGGTCTGACCATCGCGGTAGAAGCCATTATCGCTTGGATTGAAAATACCCGGGTAATAAAATGATGCGCCCACTCCCTGCACCTGGTCCATTCTTTTCAATTCATTTTTAAATGAAGTGTAGATGGCTTTTGCATTTTCGCTGCGCAATGGAATAACGATCTGCCTGTCTTTTGTGAATCCAAGATCAGTTGAACGCATGAAGCGCATTTGCCCCGCAATAACCACAGATGCGATGATCAATACAACGGATATCATGAACTGGAAGATCACAAGGCCCTTGCGCAATGATACCGCAGCGAGCGAATTGGTGAACCTCCCCTTTAAAACTTTTATGGGTTTGAATGAGGATAAATAAAATGCCGGATAGCTGCCTG
>DATHEH010000025.1:0-3673 GCA_035318685.1 Ferruginibacter sp. | reverse complement strand
ATTATCATGCAGTTCCGCCCCGATATACTGCCGTTCCTGTTCCTGGGTATTAATGATCGCTTTTGATGTGCGCATCTCCTCCTCCATCCGTGAAGTGATATCCTGCATCGCCCCGATCATCCTGCAGGGATTATTGTTTTCATCAAACATCACATATGCCCTGTCAAAAATATATTTATAGGAACCATCAGCACAGCGAAACCGATAGGTTAGCTGGAATTTTTGTAAGCCTTTTTCAAAAACCTCTTCTACCATTTCTGTTACTTTCTTAAAATCATCCGGGTAAAGTTTTTCATTCCACCAGTCAACCACATTCTCCACTTCGGCAGCCTTGTATCCAAACATTTTACTGATGCCCTCATTATACAACATGGTATTATTTACAATGTCCCAGTCCCAAATGGTATCACTGGTAGCCTGGGCAAGGATCTCGTACCGTTCAATAGCGATCTTTCGCAGATCCTCTGCCGATTTTCGTTCGCTAACGTCCCTCAGGTTGGTAATAATGCCGCCGATAGCCGGATCATGCAGCATATTTTTTATCACGCCTTCCAGCCACAGGCAGGATCCGCCCTTAGGCCCAACCCGAAAAGATATTGGGATCGTTTTTCCCGGGTTTTCGATCGATTCGGCCACCAATGCCTTTACATTCTTCACGTCATCGGGATGCAAATATTTCTCAACAGCCACTTGTTCATTTTCCTCGAACAACAGCCCGGTAACAAAAGCTGTAGAAGAACTCCGGAAGACCACATTTAACTTTTCATCAATCAAAGAGATGATACCTTCATTATTTTCCACCAACGCCCTGAATAATTTCTCTTTTTTATTCAATTCTTCTGTACGCTCTTTAACCCTCAGCTCCAGTTCATCATTCATTCTCTTTAAAGCGGCAGCTGTTCTTTCTTTTTCAATACCCTCTGCTCTTATTTTACGGATAAACCCAACGAGTAATAAAACAATACCTGTAATTACAAGTAACAATACAAGCTGAAGATTTCTAAAAGCCTTTTCGTTGGCCTCTTTATACTGTGCCTGCAGGGAATTCGCGGTATCTTGTATCTTATCGAACAAAAAACGCATCTGGTCTGTATATAATTTACTCTCCCCCGTCTCTACTATTTTCATGGCAGCAGCTGCGCCGTTGGTTTCATAGTTTGCAATATTATTTTTTGAAAAAACTATCCGCTCATTAACGTAAAAAAAGAGGGAGTCGCTGTTGGTTCTTTGTGGCTGTATATTATCCGAAAGATTTTTCAGGTCGTCGAGTTCAACATAAATTTCTTTTTCTGATTTTTCAACTGTTTCCAAAAAGCTGTTTCTTCCGGTAAGTATATAAGCCCTGAAGCTGGATTCAATATTTAGTGCAAGCTTCAATACTTTTTTGGAATGCTGAACCACTTCCTGGTTATTTGTGATCTTTTTACCGGTCCTGATCACCCGTTGAGATTCGTAGACAGAAACAATTAAAATAACGATGATATAAGCCAGCAGGAGTTTAATGCCAGTAGTGTAGAATTTACCGGTAGGTAGCCTAAATTTCATAGATATTTGATTTCTAACTAATGCAATAACGAAATTGCAGTACTTATATTTGTAAAGTAAGCAAAAAATGGCGTAATAGACAATTTTGGCAAACCGATGCTCAGTTTCAGCACCATCATACAAAAATTCAGTAAGCAGGGAGAAAAGACCGGCTGGACCTATATTGTTGTGCCTGAAAGAGTTGCGAAAAAACTTAACCCAGGAGTAAAAAAGTCCTACCGTGTGAAAGGTAAGCTCGACGACCTTACAATTGAAAAGACAGCACTGATACCCATGGGCGGCGGCGATTTTATCCTGCCCGTAAATGCAGCTATAAGAAAGGCCACAGGCAAGCGCTTCGGTGCATCAATAAAAGTACAGATAGAAGTAGATGGCTCACCCATACTTCCCCCGGATGAATTAATAGAATGTTTGAAGGACGAACCAGAAGCTTTGAAATATTATAACTCACTTCCGCAGGGACACAGGAATTATTATACAAAATGGATAGAGTCTGCAAAAACAGACCCTACCAAAACAAAAAGAATAGCATTGGTGATAAAGACAATGGCGCTAAAAATGGATTTTGGTGCAATGCTGAGGTTTGAAAGGGATGAGCGGAAGAAGCTGATGGGAAAGTAAGGG
The DNA here is from genome assembly GCA_035318685.1 of Ferruginibacter sp. Taxonomy (GTDB): domain Bacteria; phylum Bacteroidota; class Bacteroidia; order Chitinophagales; family Chitinophagaceae; genus Ferruginibacter. The sequence continues at coordinate 1,504 of DATHEH010000025.1, read as the reverse complement.
CGACACCGCATACCGGATCCTGGATACTTGATAAATTCTGAAATTTCAAAAGCTTTTAAATAATTAAACGCTATCCGGTATCTGGCATCATTCTCATCACTTCAATAATATCGTCGTTCCCTTTTGCTCAATGCGTTTGCCGGTATCAGTATCGGTGTAATGCAGGATCCACACATAGGTAGCCGGATCAACAGCCTGCCCCTTGAAAGTTCCATCCCATTTTTTTGTCCAGTCCCTGCTCTCAAAGATCATCTGGCCAAACCGGTTATATACCCTGAACAAAAGATCTGTGGCTTTATAAGCATTCAGCGGGTAGAGGTAATCATTCACACCGTCTTTATTGGGCGTAAAGGCACCGGGCACCGCGATATAACAATTATTTGGTACGATTATCTTTTGAGTAGCCGTATCAAAACAACCATAAGTATTCTCAATGATCAGTCGTGGAAATATGTTCGAAGTTACTGAGGGCGGAAGGTAGGATTGTGATGGCGGGTTCTGCAGGCTACTGGTATTGTTATTCCCAAAATCCCAGTTCCAGGAAACGATATTACCGGTACTCATATCTTTGAACGCGGCCAGGTCACCCGGGCAAACAACGCCTGTTACTTCAAAAGCAGCATTCATCGCATTGTCTAAGAAGATGGGCACCACAGCACTTGTATCTTTACATACGCCATTTGAAACGATGAGTTGTGTTTGCTTTTGTCCAAAGGACCCGTAGATGATGGAGGGATTTTGCAAACCGCTTTTACGGATATTATCAAAATTCCATTTCCATACGTTCACTTCATTTCTTCCGTCATGAAAATAATCGATGGTATCACGCAGGCAACCCATTTTGATACTATAAGTAAAATCTGCATTAACGGTATCTTTTGTATTAAAATTCAATGTAGACCCTGCAGGTGTTTGCTGCCCGCACTCATCTAATAAGGTGTTGCCATCGCTGCCACTCATCAATTGCAGCTGGTAGGCACCTTTTGTTGGAATGGACGCTGATAATTTAACCGTGATGATCGATGTTAGTCCATCAGCAGAACAATTACCGGATGCGCCGGTAACGGTTACAGGCGTTACTCCCGAGATCATGTTAACCACAAAATCGCTGCCATCTGCTGCAATGCTGCTGCAACGCATTTTTTTTCTGAAGACCAGTTGTAATTCATCCGGTGTACAGGATACTTTGCTCATGCTGTCCATCGGCGTTGGTACGAGAGGATAAACGATCATCTCAACCCATTCATTGACCGGTATGAACTTGTCGCAATTATCCATAAGGGTATTTCCATCAGACCCATTTCTTATGTTGATCTTGTAAGTACCCGGAGGCAGGGGTGTATCAAGTGTAAGGATAAGTGAATCCATGTCGAAACCACCCGTACAACCAAAACCCGTAGCCGAAATTACATTTGCCAAAGCAGGAGTAAGAAAAAATTCTGACCCGTTCGCCGACAGCGAACTGCATTTTATCCGTTTATTTAATTTTATGGTACCCTGTGTC
>DATHEH010000024.1:0-23961 GCA_035318685.1 Ferruginibacter sp. | reverse complement strand
TGACAAATCTTTTTACCAGCAACAATCCTGCAAAAAATCCGCCGATATGCGCTGCATAGGCAATGCCGCTTGCTTCTTCGCCACCAAGGTATCCTGTTCCATTTGCTACCTGGAAAGCGATCCACAGGCCCAGCACAATGAATGCAGGTAAACGAACGAGGAAAATAAAAACGAAGACCCTCACGCTGCGGCTCGGGAAAAGCAACAGGTAGCCACCCATCACTCCCGAAATGGCGCCTGATGCACCAAGACTTGGTATCAAATGATTTTGGCCAAAGAAGTAATCACTGCCCACGTGTGCAAGTGTGGCAATTATGCCACATAAAATATAGAACAACAGGTAGCGTAAATGCCCCATCCTGTCTTCGAGGTTATCTCCAAATATCAACAGGTAAAGCATATTACCCGCAAGATGCGCAATACCGCCGTGCATGAACATGGAAGTGAGGATGGTAAGATAGACAGGAATAGGTGTTACCCCCAGGCCCGGGATCTCAACATCTTTGCCTGTTAAAGGATCGTTCACAAGGGTGGGACTGGTTACAATGTCATTGCCACTCAATATCTCCGCAGGCACTGTTGCATAGCTGAAGGTAAAATTGATATCGGCACCCAGTTTCTGGTAGACAATAAAAACAATTATGTTTATTGCGATCAGGATAAAGTTTACAAAAGGAAAGATCTTCCTGTCAGAATTGTCATCACCTATAGGGATCATAAAAATTGTTTTATTGAAATTATGCTACCGGGCCGGGACGAATAAAACAAAACAGGTGCCATAAATTTTTTGCCGTTGGCCGGGCGACCAACAACGGCGTGGATACATCGGTTTCGCAAATTGTTATTTCCCATCCTCAGCTTATTTTTCAAAAATTGATTTATTCAGTGTCCTCAGGTTTTTAAATGCGTCCCCCATTGTATTATTGAAGTAGACGTATACCTTCTTCCCTTCCTCCAGCCATTCGTTTACATAAGTGGCATATTCAGAAAGGAAGGACTCATCGTAACCGCCCCTGTAATTACCCGTGGGTCCATGAAACCGAACATAAACAACCGATCCCGTATAGTCTAACAGGGGCGTAGCGGACCTGGGGATATCCTGGATCACTATTGCTGCATTGCAGGTTTCCAACAGCCTGTATACTTTTTCTTCATACCATGAATTGTTACGAAACTCAACGGCAATATTCCAGTCCTGTGTATCTGCTTCACGGAGGCAGCTCAAAAGTTTCGCCAGTTGCAGGATATTTACCTTGTCTAAAGAAGGCGGAAACTGGACCAGCAAACATCCTTTTTTTCGAGCCGCCGGCATGATCGATCTTAAGAAAGACGCCACATCAGTTTTTTCGAAATACAATTCTTTCTGGTGGGTTACCTGTTTCCATAATTTAAAAGTGAACCTGAAATCTTCCGGTACTGTATCCACCCACCTGGCGACCGTGATCTCCCCGGGCAGCTTATAAAAAGAACTATTGATCTCGATACTATTAAAGAATGTAGCGTAATAGGTCAGGCGACTTGCCTCCTGGTATGGCGGTGGAAATTGGTACTTGGGTATGGGTAGTTGTAAGCCGCTGAGACCGGAATAAAAAGAAGATGAAGTCTCGGCTCTGTTATTCATGACCAGTTTGCCTAAATAATTATGCCAGAGATCTGAATACATAAAAAAAGGAGCAAGAAATTAATCTTACCCCTTGAACTATATGGATTGGCGAATCTTGAAATTTTCAAATCGCCAAATCTTCCAATCAATTACTCTTCCTCATCAAAGCTCATCGCTTCCTTCGTGGTCATCAACAGTTCGTATTCTTCCTTGCTTCCTACGATCATGTTCTCAAACTCACGCAATCCTGTACCGGCAGGGATATGGTGTCCTGTGATAACGTTCTCTTTCAGGCCAAGCATCTCATCCGTCTTACCCTGTATGGCAGCAGAACTCAATACTTTGGTTGTTTCCTGGAACGATGCCGCAGATATCCAGCTGTGTGTACCCAATGAAGCTTTTGTGATACCCAGCAACAACGGCGAAGAGGTTGCAGGATGTGCGTCACGGAATTCAGCAAGTTTTTTATCAGCCCTTCTCAACACAGAATTCTCTTCACGTACATCACGCAGTGTAACGATCTGTCCCGATTTCAGCTTGCTGCTGTCACCGGCTTCTGTGATAACTTTCTTATCAAAAATGTAATCGTTCTCTGTATTAAAGTCAAAGCGGTCTTCTGTATCTCCTTCAAGGAATTTAGTGTCTCCGGCATCTTCTATCCTTACTTTACGCATCATCTGGCGCACAATAACCTCAACGTGCTTATCATTGATCTTAACACCCTGTAAGCGGTAAACTTCCTGTATCTCGTTCACAACATATTCCTGAACTGCATAAGGCCCTTTGATCGCCAGGATGTCAACCGGTGCGGTTTGTCCGTCACTCAGTGCAGCACCAGCTTTCACAAAGTCACCATCCTGAACCAGGATCTGGCGGCTCAATGGAACGAGGTATTTTTTAATCACGCTGTCTTTAGCCTCCACAATGATCTCCCTGTTACCACGCTTGATAGTTCCGAAAGCAACAACGCCATCGATCTCGCAAACCACGGCAGGGTTACTTGGGTTCCTTGCTTCAAACAATTCAGTTACACGTGGAAGACCTCCCGTGATATCTTTAAGCTTGCTTAATACCCTTGGGATTTTCACCAATACCTGGCCACTCTTAACGTCATCATGTTCTTCGATAACGATATGTGAGCCAACCGGAAGGTTATAAGATTTCTTTTCTTTGCCTTCAACAATGATCACCGGCAACTTGGTCTTATCCTTTGTTTCAATAACCACTTTTTCTTTATGGCCTGTTTGTTCATCGGTCTCTTCACGATAGGTAATACCTTCGATAAGACTTTCAAAACGAATGGTACCATTTACTTCAGCAACAATTACGTTGTTGAAAGGATCCCATGTACAGATGATATCTCCTTTTGTTACTTTTTGACCATCTTTTACATTTAAGATAGCACCATAAGGAATGTGCATGGTACTTAATAAACGGTCAGACTTCACATCAATATTCCTGATCTCGCCGGTACGCCCGATAACCACATTTATTTTCTTACCATCGCTGTTCTCTGTATGTACTGTACGCAAGCCGTCAAATTGTAATGTACCATCAAGTTTAACCGGTAAGGTAGATTCTACTGAAGCAGAACCGGCCACACCACCCACGTGGAAGGTACGAAGTGTTAACTGTGTACCCGGCTCACCAATTGATTGTGCTGCAATGATACCCACTGCATCACCACGCTGTGCCAGCATGCCGGATGCAAGGTTTTTACCATAGCATCTTACACAAACACCACGCTTGCTTTCGCAGGTAAGTACCGAACGTATCTCAACGGTTTCAATTCCGCTTTCATCAATTTTCTTAGCCATTTCAGCGCTGATCTCCTGTCCACCAACAATTAGCAGGTCTTCAGTTTGCGGATGGTAAACATCATGCAATGAAGTTCTTCCTTCGATCCTGTCGCTCAATGGTTCAATGATATCTTCATTATCTTTTAATGCTGAAGTTGCAATACCACGTAAGGTTCCGCAATCCTCTTCATTGATAACAACGTCCTGGCTAACGTCAACCAAACGACGTGTTAAGTAACCGGCATCCGCAGTTTTAAGGGCCGTATCCGCCAAACCTTTACGGGCACCATGTGTAGAGATGAAGTATTCCAATACACTCAAACCATCTTTAAAGTTGGCAAGAATTGGATTCTCAATGATCTCGCTGCCTGATGAACCAGATTTACGTGGCTTAGCCATCAAACCTCTTAAACCGGCAAGCTGCTTAATCTGCTGCTTGCTACCACGGGCACCACTATCCAGCATCATGTACACAGAGTTGAAGCCCTGCTTATCTGTTGCCAGTTCATGAATTAATGTTTCTGTTACTTTAGTATCAACACGGCTCCAGATATCAATGATCTGATTGTAACGCTCGTTGTTGGTGATAAGACCCATATTGTAATTCTCCCATACTTCATCAACTTCACCCTGGGCATTCTCTATCAGTTGCTGTTTAACTTCCGGGATGATCAGGTCATTTATATTAAATGATAATCCACCACGGAATGCCATGCGGTATCCCAGTGTTTTAATATCATCCAGGAATTTTGCGGTGATGGGAACACTGGTCCATTTGATAATGTCACCAATGATCTCACGCAATGCTTTTTTAGTTAACAAGGCATTTATGAACCCAACAGTTTTTGGAACATGCTGGTTAAAGATCACGCGGCCAACAGTAGTTTCAATTAACTTATTGGTCAATGTACCATCCGGGTTACGGAAATCTGCTTTTACTTTTATGTTGGCGTGGAGGTCGATCATTTTCTCATTGTAAGCAATGATCACTTCTTCTGCAGAATAAAACGCTTTGCCTTCGCCTTTTACTTTTTCTTCAGGTGTTGATTTTTTACCCTTGGTGATATAGTACAGTCCCAATACCATGTCCTGTGAAGGAAGGGTGATCGGCGTACCATTCTGTGGGTTCAAAATGTTATGTGAAGAAAGCATCAGTAACTGGGCTTCCAATACAGCAGCATTGCTCAAAGGCACGTGTACGGCCATCTGGTCACCATCAAAATCGGCGTTGAAGGCCGTGGTTACCAACGGGTGTAATTGTATCGCTTTACCTTCGATCAACTTTGGCTGGAAAGCCTGGATTGACAAACGGTGAAGCGTTGGGGCCCTGTTCAACATAACCGGGTGACCCTTTAATATATTTTCCAGGATATCCCAGATTATCGCCTCTTTCTTGTCAACAAGCTTACGGGCAGATTTTACTGTTTTAACGATACCTCTTTCAATTAATTTGCGAATGATAAATGGCTTGAACAATTCCGCTGCCATATCCTTTGGTAAACCACACTCGTGCATTTTCAACTCAGGACCTACCACGATAACCGAACGACCAGAATAGTCAACACGCTTACCAAGAAGGTTCTGACGGAAACGTCCCTGCTTACCTTTTAATACATCGCTCAAAGATTTCAATGCACGTCCACCTTCTGCTTTTACGGCATTTGATTTACGGCTGTTATCAAACAATGAATCTATCGCTTCCTGCAACATCCTTTTTTCGTTACGAAGGATTACTTCAGGCGCTTTAATTTCCAATAATCTTTTCAAACGGTTATTACGGATAATAACACGGCGATAAAGGTCATTAAGATCAGAAGATGCAAAACGGCCGCCATCCAATGGAACCAACGGGCGCAGTTCAGGTGGAATAACGGGGATGTATTGCATCACCATCCACTCCGGGCGGTTGTTGATCCTTGTATTGGCATCACGGAAACTTTCCACCACACTCAATCTTTTTAAAGCATCAGCTTTACGTTGTTGAGATGTTTCATTTGCAGCAGCATTACGCAGGTCAAAACTTAATTGATCCAGGTCGATGCGCTGTAACATATCATGCACTGCTTCAGCACCCATCTTGGCGATGAATTTGTTCGGATCTTCATCCGACAAATGCTGGTTATCTTTTGGTAGTGTATCTAAAATGTCCAGGTATTCTTCTTCTGTTAAAAGGTCACCATAGTTCTGGCCTTTATCGGTACGTATACCTGACTGGATCACCACGAAACGCTCGTAGTAAACAATGCTCTCTAATTTTTTAGAACTCATGCCCAACAGGTAACCGATCTTATTTGGCAATGATTTGAAATACCAGATGTGCACTACAGGCACAACCAGTTTGATGTGTCCCATTCTTTCACGACGAACTTTTTTTTCTGTTACTTCCACACCACAACGGTCGCACACGATACCCTTGTAACGGATACGCTTGTATTTTCCGCAGGCACACTCATAATCCTTTACCGGCCCAAATATCCTTTCGCAAAACAAACCATCACGTTCAGGCTTGTAGGTACGGTAGTTAATGGTTTCCGGCTTTAAAACTTCACCATAGCTTTTTTCCAAAATGCTGTCAGGAGAAGCCAAACCAATTGTGATCTGGGAAAATGTTGGCCTTGGACGATTTTCTTTTTTGAATGCCATATTTGTAGTAGATAAATTTTAATTAATAACTTTTACTAAGTCAAATTTCAAAAGTGAAAACCAAAAACTACAATTCAAATGCTGTTTAACTTTTGGGTTTTGCCTTTTTACTTTTGTCTTTTAATCAAACTTCAGATCCAATCCCAATCCCCTCAGCTCATGAACCAATACATTGAATGATTCAGGGATACCTGCTCTTGGAATGTTATCACCTTTTACAATTGCTTCGTATGTTTTAGCCCTTCCGATGATATCATCAGATTTAAGCGTTAACAATTCCTGCAGAATATTAGATGCTCCATAAGCTTCCAGTGCCCAAACCTCCATCTCACCAAAACGCTGACCACCGAACTGGGCCTTACCACCCAAAGGTTGCTGTGTAATTAAACTGTATGGTCCGATAGAACGGGCATGCATTTTATCATCAACCATGTGGTGTAACTTAATGATGTAGATGATACCAACGGTTGCTTTTTGATCAAAGCGGTCGCCGGTTTCTCCATCATATAAATAAGTATGACCAAATTTTGGTAACCCTGCTTTTGTGACCTCCTCATCGATCTCGGCAACACTTGCACCATCGAAGATCGGTGTTGCAAAACGCACACCCAGCTTCTCTCCTGCCCAGCCAAGAACGGTTTCATAGATCTGTCCGAGGTTCATACGGCTTGGTACACCCAGTGGATTCAATACGATATCAACCGGTGTTCCATCCTCTAAGAAAGGCATATCTTCCTGGCGAACGATCTTGGCAACAATACCTTTGTTACCGTGACGACCCGCCATTTTATCACCTACTTTAAGTTTACGCTTAACAGCCATATAAACTTTCGCAAGTTTCAATACACCGGCCGGTAATTCGTCACCAATCGAAATGTTGAATTTCTCTCTCTTATATCTTCCTAACTCTTCGTTGAACTTGATGTTGAAGTTGTGCAGCAAAATGTTGATAAGCTCATCAGTTTTTGCATCACCGCTCCATCCCAATGGATTTACGTTCTGGTAATCGATATTGGCTAGGTTCTTTGCATTGAATTTGGCGCCTTTACCGATCAATACTTCACCAAAGTTGTTGCTGACACCGGCGCTGCTCTTATCTTTCAGCAGTGTCTGCAATTTGTTGATGAGTAATTCCATTAAGTCAACCTCATTTTTTTCATGGGTCTTCTCGATCTTATCAAGCTGTGCTTTCTCTCTCACTTTTGCATTCTTATCTTTCTTTGCACGCTGGAATAATTTCTTATCAATGATCACACCTTCTGTACCACTTGGCGCTTTTAATGAAGCATCTTTTGCATCACCGGCTTTATCACCGAAGATGGCACGTAACAATTTCTCTTCCGGTGTAGGATCGCTTTCACCTTTTGGTGTTATTTTACCAATGATGATGTCGCCTTCCTTAACATGAGCACCGATACGGATGATACCGTTCTGATCAAGATCTTTCGTAGCTTCTTCACTAACATTGGGGATATCCGGTGTTAATTCTTCTTCTCCCAATTTGGTATCACGTACTTCGATCTCGAATTCAGAGATGTGAATAGAAGTGAAAAGATCTTCTTTTACAACTTTCTCACTGATCACGATCGCATCCTCAAAGTTGTAACCCTTCCATGGCATAAACGCCACTTTCATATTTCTTCCCAAAGCGATCTCACCACCTTTAGTTGCATAACCTTCGGTTAAGAAATCACCTTCACTAACTTTTTGTCCTTTGATAACAGCAGGGCGCAGGTTGATACATGTTTCCTGGTTGGTACGAACGAACTTGGTTAATCTATAAATGATAAGGTCTTCGTCGAAGCTTACCAGTTGTTGTGTTTCATTTCTTTTATAACGAACATGGATTTCATTTGCATCCACGAACTCAACAATACCATCACCGTCTGCGTGTATCTGGATCCTTGCATCACGTGCTGCCTTACCTTCCAAACCTGTACCTACGATGGGCACTTCAGGTTTGATCAATGGTACGGCCTGGCGCTGCATGTTGGATCCCATCAATGCACGGTTGGCATCATCATGCTCAAGGAATGGAATTAATGAAGCACTCAGACCAACGATCTGGTTTGGCGCAACATCCATGTATTCCACTTCTGTTTTATCCAGGATCGGGAAGTCACCTGTTTGACGACTCTTAATTTTATCGTCAACAAAATTTCCTTTCGCATCCATCTCAATATTTGCCTGTGCGATCTTCGCGGTATCTTCTTCTTCAGCACTAAGGAAAGTGATCTTCTTCATGTCAGCCTTACCATCAGTTACCTTATGGTACGGTGTTTCGATGAAACCCATGTCATTGATCTTGGCGTGTACGCAAAGCGTAGATATCAAACCAATGTTTGGACCTTCCGGCGTTTCAATTGTACAAAGACGACCGTAATGAGAATAATGTACGTCACGAACCTCGAATCCTGCACGCTCACGGCTTAAACCACCGGGTCCGAGTGCGGAGATACGACGCTTGTGCGTTATCTCACTCAAAGGATTTGTTTGATCTAAGAACTGTGATAACTGTGATGTACCAAAGAAGGAATTGATAACAGAAGATAATGTTCTCGCATTGATCAGGTCAACAGGAGTAAATACTTCGTTGTCACGAACGTTCATTCTTTCGCGGATGGTACGTGCCATACGGGCAAGACCAACTCCGAACTGGGCATACAATTGTTCACCCACGGTACGAACACGACGGTTACTTAAATGATCGATGTCATCAACTTCACTTTTACCGTTGGTCAATAACACAAGGGTCTTAATGATGGCGATGATATCATCTTTTGTCAATACCTTTTTAGTGATCGGGAAATTCAATCCCAGGCGGCGGTTAATTTTATAACGGCCAACTTCACCAAGGTCATAACGTTTGTCGCTGAAGAATAATTTATCAATGATACCACGTGCAGTTTCATCATCGGGAGCATCAGCACCACGCAATTGCTTGTAGATATGCTGGACCGCTTCCAGTTCACTGTTGGAAGTATCTTTATTCAATGTATTGTAGATGATCGCATAGTCACCGCTCACTTCTTCTTTTTGGATAAAGACGCTTTTCACATCCATTTCCAGGATCAGGGAAATATTGGATTCATCCAATATGCTGTCCCTTTCCAATACGATCTCGTTCCTTTCGATGGAAACAACCTCACCGGTATCTTCATCCACGAAATCTTCTACCCAGGTACGCAATACACGTGCAGCAAGACGCTTGCCCACATGTTTTTCCAGGGTTTTTTTATCAGCTTTGATCTCATCAGCCATACCGAATAGTTCCAGTATGTCCTTATCTGTTTCAAAACCGATAGAACGTAATAAAGTAGTAACCGGGAATTTCTTCTTACGGTCGATGTATGCAAACATCACGTTATTGATGTCTGTTGCAAATTCCATCCAGGCGCCTTTAAAAGGAATTACCCTGGCAGAATAGATCTTTGTACCATTGGGGTGAACAGACTGACCAAAGAACACACCAGGTGAACGGTGTAACTGGCTAACCACTACCCTTTCAGCACCATTGATAACAAATGTACCACGTGGTGTCATGTAAGGGATATTGCCTAAGAACACATCCTGGACGATTGTCTGGAAGTCAACGTGCTCCTCATCATTACAACTTAAACGCAGTTTTGCTTTTAAGGGAACGGCGTAGGTCAATCCTCTTTCAATACACTCTTCGATGGTGTACCTTGGGGGGTCAACAAAATAATCCAGGAACTCAAGTACAAAGATGTTCCGGGTATCGGTAATAGGAAAATTTTCCTTAAATACGCGAAACAAACCTTCCACGTTACGCTTGTCGGGAGTAGTTTGTAACTGGAAAAAATCTTTGAACGATTGGATCTGGATTCCTAGCAAATCGGGCGTTTCTGCTAAAAGCTCAACTTTTCCGAAATTGTAACGTTTAGCAGCGTGTGTTTTTGTTGCAGACATATTGTAATTAAGACGTTTAAGTGTGCAGAAGATCCTTTTACCCGGGTGTACGGCACAACTTGCGCCACTAACCCCAAATTAAAGGACGGCAAAGGTAGGGAATAATTTCCTATTTAGTGATTACGATATACGATTTTTTACTGAATTGGAAGGGTTTTTGTGGATAACTAAAGATTTTTTGAAATTCCCCTTCATTTATCCCCTGATCCTTATTTATTTAACTTGTAGAATGCGGTAAAGCCGGTGTTCCCGTTTTGATAGTTTGGAAGCAGGGTTAGCCTTTGGGATGTCATCTTTTTATTTTTATGAATATGAGGTGCCAAAATACCTACCAGGCTTCCAATCGTAACGCCGGCGATAAGGTCTGTAGGGAAGTGCTGACCCGCTTTTAAACGTAAATAAGCCGTCACAGCTGTTAAGGCCCCTGCTGAAGCAAATAATATCCATTTACCCCTCATACCGGGATGATAGTCCGAATAAACCTTCGCCATAAAGAATGTAGCAGTTGCCACGAGTGCAGGGTGTCCTCCAATAAATGAATTCCTGCTGCCCCCGCTTTTTCTTGTGTCCATTGGAGCATTTGGATTATAGGAATAAGGCCTTATCCTGTCGGCGATCATTGCAGAAGTTGTATAAAATATCCCTGTAATGGTCATCGCCTCTAAGTATAACAAGCCTACCCGTGGTCCATCCTTTCTTATTTCCTTATCCAATAACAAGGCAAGGGGCAAAGGCATACTACCATAAAAAAACAAGTCACTTGTTTTTTTTGCTTCCACTGAGTAATTATTGGTTGCCCCCCTGTCAAATTTGTTAATATTATTTTTATTCAGGGCCATTATTTCTGCTACAGGGATATCATCCCTTCCGTAAATAACACTGAACCCATGGAGGGTTAAACCTGCAAAAACTACTGATACGGGAATATCTACCCATGGCCTGATATTATAAACATGTTGACGTTCATTCGATTGCGGTGTACCAAAGGAGTCAATTTGCTGGGCATACGATGAAACAGAAAAGGTTGCGAATAAGAAAATTAGTACCAGGTTTTTATTCATAAATAAAGATTTTACAGATAAAAAGACAAATACTATACCACACGGGAATGCCTGTGGATCCGGCAAAATCAAGCACTTAAAATAATAAAAACGGGGAAAATAATTCTCAACATGCTATTGGTCGATATAAACAGAAAAGCCGAAGATCTCTCCCCGGCCTTAAAGCTATTTTAGAAAAAGATTAATTAAGCAATTTCAACGTCGGCACCTGCTTCGGTTAATTTTGTTTTTAATTCTTCCGCGGTTGCTTTGTCAACACCTTCTTTAATTGGTTTTGGAGCGCCATCCACCAGATCCTTAGCTTCTTTCAATCCCAATCCGGTTAATTCTTTTACGATCTTAACAATAGCCAGCTTGTTTGCGCCTGCAGCTTTCAGGATAACATTGAAAGATGTTTTCTCTTCAACAGCAGCAGCACCATCGCCGCCACCTGAATTCATAACAACTGCGGCTGCAGCTGGTTCAATACCATACTCTGATTTTAAAAATTCAGCTAATTCCTGAACTTCTTTTACTGTTAAGCTTACTAAGCTTTCAGCTAATGCTTTTACTTCTGCCATGATGTTTAAATTTTTTCCGCCTTCATTGTTTTTGACTCCGGCGGAGATTAAAAAAATTATTTAAAGCCGTTTATTTTATGCCATCGGGCCAGGCAATAGTGTTTTATTATTCTGCTTTTGCTTCAGGTGATGCTGTTTCATCAGCAGCTGGTGCTGCCGGTGCTTCAGCTGCAGGAACTTCCGGTTCCGGAGTTTCTGCTGTCGCTGTTACAGGAGCCTCTGCAACTGGTGCAGCTGCTTCTTCAGCTTTTGCTTCGAACTTATTTTGTAAAGCACCCAATACACGTTGTATAGGTGATTGCAACAATCCGATCACTTCACCGATCAATTCATTCTTGGTCTTGATCTGTGTTAATGCTTTAAGCTGGTCATTACCAACAAATACATCACCATTGATAAATGCTGCTTTCAGCAAAGGCTTCTCGTTATTGTTCTCTTTACGGAAGCTGCTGATGATCATTGCAGGGTCTTTAGGATTTTCACTGAACAATAAGGCAGTTACCTTATGCAATGAATCATAAACACCACTGTATTTTTCAGCGTCAAGACTTTCAAGCGCCTTTTTGATAAGTGTATTTTTGGCTACTTTCATTTCCACTTGCTTGTTGAAGCAATGGTTGCGTAATTTGCCAACCTGTGCAACTGTCAGGCTTTCTGTATCGGTGATATAGAAGTTATTATATTGAGCGAACTTGCCTTTCAGCAACTCGATCACTTCATTTTTTTCCTGTTTTGTCATAACAAATATTTTTATGCATCAACGCTGTTGCGCTGCTACTAATTTTGAACAGATTTTGTGTCAATTGCAATACCCGGGCTCATTGTGCTGGCCATGCTAACACCTTTCAGGTAAGTACCCTTAGATGAAGAAGGTTTTAATTTCATGATAGCATTGATCAGCTCCTGGCTGTTTTCAGCGATCTTTTCAGATGCAAAACTTACTCTTCCGATAGAAGCATGGATGATACCTACTTTATCTACTTTAAAAGCAATTTTACCTCCTTTAAGATCATTGATCGCGCCGGTTACATCATTAGTAACAGTACCGGTCTTAGGATTTGGCATCAGGTTTCGCGGACCTAATACTTTACCCAGCTTACCGATCTTAGGCATTACCGATGGCGTGGCAACGATAACATCGATATCTGTCCATCCACCTTCAATTTTAGTGATAAATTCTTCCAGTCCAACATAATCAGCCCCAGCAGCTTTTGCTTCGGCTTCTTTATCAGGCGTACACAGAACCAATACACGCTTGGTCTTACCTGTACCATGCGGCAGTGATACTGTACCACGGATCGCCTGGTCGGCTTTTTTAGGATCTACGCCTAACCTGATGTGCAGGTCGACAGAACTATCAAATTTTGTTGTGTTAACTTCTTTAACCAGGGTTGATGCTTCCTTTAAGGAATAGGCTTTATTAATATCAACCTTAGTATTTGCTACTTTTCTTTTTTTCGTAATCATTTCTTACAAATTTTTAGGTTGATTATTAATTTTCCCAGGGGGCTTTACCATCTACTGTTAATCCCATGCTGCGTGCGGTACCGGCAACCATTTTCATGGCGCTGTTAATAGTAAAAGCATTAAGATCAGCCATTTTATCTTTGGCGATCTCTTCTACCTGGCTCCAGGTAACTTTTCCTACCTTAACACGGTTGGGTTCTTTACTGCCGCTTGTAACTTTAGCAGCGTCCATAAGCTGAACTGCAGCGGGTGGGGTTTTAATGATAAATTCGAATGATTTATCTGCGTAAACGGTGATAAGTACGGGAAGTACTTTACCTTGTTTATCCTGGGTCCTTGCATTGAATTGTTTGCAGAACTCCATGATGTTGACACCTTTAGAACCTAAAGCTGGACCTATTGGTGGTGCCGGATTGGCTTGTCCTCCTTTACACTGGAGCTTGACATAGCCTGTGATCTCTTTTGCCATTTTTTTACATTTTTTGGTGATAACGTGATGCCATTTAGCGTCACTCCCAAGTAAATAATCTCTTCTAAAGAACTATTTGGGGCGGCAAAGGTAATGAAAATATTGGCAATATTCAATCTGGTCTCAAAAAAAATCCTTCTGCTGTGGGGCAGAAGGGGATATTTATTTTAAAAGCTGAATTATAGTACCAATATGCCCTTTGCCTGCATGGTAACCTCTTTTTTAGGCTCCTTTATAGCTGCGATCTCGGCCTTGCTCTTGCCCGCATCTTCTGCATAATGACGTAACATCTCTACAGATGTTTCTTTCAGTGTTGCCGTACCCTCGGCCACAATGGTTTTTCCATTCATATCCAATGGAACCAAAAAAGCATGATCCTTCATTTTTATCAGCATAGAACCGCTTGCGGTTTCCATGCGTAACCAGCAACCCTCTGCTTTACAAACCTCCACTACCTTCCCGGTAACTTTCACTTGGGCAGGCTCTGCACCCTTTAATTGGGCAGCCAGGTCCTTTGAAGAAATAGCACCTTCAGCGGTTGTTTTTTCGCCAAAGACCATCCCTTTTTTAGCAGGACCTTCAGGAGGTTGTGCCATAAGGGTAAATGTTAAAAGCAATGCGGGGATAAATACCATTAATTTTTTCATTATTAAAAATTTATTAATTAAAAAAAGCCACCGGAGTGGCAATGAATTTACACTAATTTTTCTACCTGCATGTAGCTCAGTTCTACCGGGGTAGCCCTGCCAAATATCTTTACCTGTACCTTTAATTTTTTCTTTTCGTCATTTACCTCTTCAATAACACCATTGAAATCGTTGAATGGCCCGTCAATGATCTTAATGGTTTCTCCAATGATGAATGGTTCACTCATGGTCATTCCGCCGGCATCGCTCATTTCATCTACTTTACCCAGCATCTTATTTACCTCGGCCTTGCGCAGGGAAATGATATTGCCCTTAGAGCCTTTACCATCAGTAAGAAAATGCATTACGTTGCTGATATTGCTCATGGACTGGATCATATCATCATTCAGTTTTCCATCAGCCACTTCTATCATGATATAACCCGGATAGAAATTTCTCTCCCGCATTACTTTTTTACCATTCAATACCTTGTACACTTTCTCTACCGGTAAAAAAACCTGCTTAACCGTATTGGTCCAGCCATTGCGAACGATGTCCTTATCAAGGTATTCCTTGATCTTACGCTCTTTCCCGCTCACTACACGAAGTACATACCATTTACTTTCCTTCTCAGCTTTCTCCGTTTTTTCCACACCTGGGGTTGTTGCTTCCATAATTAATTAAATAAAGAGTAAATAAATTTCATAGAATTATTGGATACGAAATCCATAATCCAAACCATTGCTGTGATCATTAAAGTAGCTCCCAAAACTATCATGGTTGATTGTTGTAGCTGGTCCCAGTTTGGCCATGTTACTTTGTGCACCAGTTCTTTGTAAGAATCCCTTAAGTAGCCTGTGAATTTGTTCATTTTAATTGGTTAATTGGTTAATCCGTTAATTGGTTAATCCTTCTAACAGATCAACCGTGTAATCAGCACGGGCACTAGGATTCGAACCCAGATCAAAGGTTTTGGAGACCCGTATGCTACCGTTGCACCATGCCCGTATAAAAAGCAAAGTACCTAAGCTTTTGGCCTAAGTACTCTGCAAAGATATTAAAAAGCATTCATAAAGCCTCTATTAAAATCAGAGACCAATAAAAGCCCTTATTTTACAATTTCAGTTACCTGACCGGCACCAACTGTACGGCCACCTTCACGAATCGCAAACTTCAAACCTTTTTCCATCGCGATCGGCTGGATCAAAGTAACATTCAAAGAAGTGTTATCACCCGGCATAACCATCTCAGTACCTGCATTCAAAGTAACCTCACCGGTTACGTCTGTAGTACGGAAATAGAATTGCGGACGGTATTTATTGAAGAATGGCGTATGACGTCCACCTTCTTCTTTGCTCAATACGTAAACCTCTCCTTTGAATTCCGTGTGCGGAGTGATAGAACCTGGCTTGCAAAGCACCATACCACGACGGATCTGGGTCTTTTCAATACCACGTAATAAAAGACCTGCATTATCACCTGCTTCACCTTCATCAAGTAATTTCTTGAACATCTCAACACCTGTACAGGTTGAAGACAAAGGCGTGGTCATTAAACCTACGATCTCGATAGGCTCACCAACCTTGATACGGCCTCTTTCGATACGACCTGTAGCAACAGTGCCACGACCAGTGATAGAGAATACGTCCTCAACACTCATCAGGAACGGAAGGTCAACCAAACGTGGAGGTAATGGGATATAGCTGTCAACAGCATCCATTAATTCGTTGATCTTTGCAACCCATTTTTCTTCACCAGCTAAAGCGCCGGTAGCAGAACCCTGGATGATCGGTGTGTTATCACCATCAAATCCATAAGAAGTTAACAACTCACGAATTTCCATTTCTACTAATTCCAATAATTCCGGGTCATCTACCAGATCAACTTTATTCATAAAGACGACTACCTGTGGTACACCTACCTGGCGAGCCAGCAGGATGTGCTCTTTAGTTTGTGGCATAGGACCGTCAGTAGCAGCAACTACCAGAATAGCACCGTCCATCTGGGCAGCACCGGTGATCATGTTTTTTACATAATCGGCGTGACCTGGACAATCTACGTGAGCGTAATGGCGTTTTTCCGTAGCATACTCAACGTGTGCAGTATTAATTGTAATACCCCTTTCTTTTTCTTCAGGAGCACCATCAATTTCATCATAATTTTTTTTCTCCGCTAAACCTCTTTTTGACAAAACATCGGTTATAGCGGCTGTAAGTGTTGTTTTACCATGATCCACGTGACCAATAGTACCAACGTTTAAATGGGGTTTATCCCTTTTGAAAGATTCTTTTGCCATTGTTTATATTTTAATATTTGTTTTGAAAAATGGTTGTCATTTTAAAGTCTGTAAACCATGGACTTGATCTTAATTTTTTATTGAGCCATCAGTGAGAATCGAACTCACGACCCCTTCCCTACCAAGGAAGTGCTCTACCCCTGAGCTACGACGGCTTGCACTCCCGATTGACCGGGACAGAAAATTGAGCGGAAGACCAGGCTCGAACTGGCCACCTATAGCTTGGAAGGCTATCGCTCTACCAAATGAGCTACTTCCGCTTAATTAATTTTGAAGATTTGGAAATGTGCTAATTTGACGATTAACACTATTTCAGTCTCCAACCTTTAAAATAAGAACTTCTTTAATCTCTAAATTTACAATCGACCCATCTTCAAGGTCGATGCTGTGGGCAGAGTAGGGTTCGAACCTACGTACACTTACGTGAACAGATTTACAGTCTGTCGCCTTTAACCACTCGGCCATCTGCCCATTTGAGCCGAAGAAGGGAGTCGAACCCCCGACCTGCTGATTACAAATCAGCTGCTCTACCAACTGAGCTACTTCGGCAAATAAAAAGAACTGATCCCGTAGAATTCCGGATATGCCGAAGCACCCCCTATTTTTTGGGAAGGCAAAGGTAAGAGAAAATGCTTAATACAAAAACTTTGAAAAGGATTTTTTTATAGTGAGGTTTTAAAATGTGAATAACAGAAAGTAAAAAGTCCCGCCGGGGTGGCAGGACTTAATATTTTGGCCAGCATTATTATGCAGCCAGCTTATCTTTTTTTCGTTTTATTTGTGTGATAACTGAGTCCAGTGCAGAATCAAAGCTTTCTTCAAATGATTTGGAAGATTGCTTAACAAAGAACTCATGCCTTGGAATATGAACTTTAATTTCTGCTATTTTATCCTTAATGGTGTGCACGATATTATCCAGTTTCAAATATACATCCACTTTGGTTATCCTGTCATGGTACTGGGAAAGCTTGGAAAGCTTTTTGTTTATGTAAGAGACCAGCTTAGTGTCTGCATCAAAGTGCACTGTTTGAATGTTTACGTTCATAACATCTGATTTTTATCTGTGAAAAATAATATGAAAGAGATTAAACTGACAACTAGGTCATAGGTAAGTTATTTGGGATTATCAATGGCTTGCATTTGCTAACTAAAGTTAACGTTTCAAAGCAATTATTCAAAATAAAATTTAGTCCCTGAATTGTTAATTTAAATACAGTAATTCTAAAGAACTTACTGTACGTACTGCAAAAATGGGGCCTATGCTTTTGGATGCGCTTTTTTGTGAATATCCTTTAATTTTTCAATGGTATTATGTGTATAAATCTGGGTGGCCGCAAGGCTGCTATGCCCCAGCAACTCCTTAACAGCATTGAGATCTGCGCCACTATTCATTAAATGCGTGGCAAATGTATGCCGGAGAACATGTGGGCTTTTTTTATCAATGGTAGTAACCAGGCTGAGGTATTTTTTCACCGTATTGTAAACGTATTTTGGGTATAATTTTTTACCATTTGGGGTTATCAGTAAAAAGCCCTTTTCATAGTCTTTAAAGTTATCCTGCTTGGCAGCCATATAATCCTCCATCGCTGTCAACAATTGTTTGCTCACGGGGATTATTCTTTCCTTGTTTCCTTTGCCCAGCACCTTAATGGATTGACTATGACTGTCGATATGCATTTCCTTTAAGCCAACAAGCTCTGCCTGGCGCATACCTGTATTATAAAAAAGTTGGATGAGGAGACGTTGTGTTTTGCCCTCCCAATCATCCGGGAATTGCACATGTTCAAACAATATGGCTATATCATCTTTATCGACAAACTGTGGGAGACGCTTACTTACCTTAGGAGAAACGATCGTTGCCATTGGGCTTACGGTAATCACCTGTTGCCGCAAAAGATATTTAAAAAAGGATTTGAGTGTGGAGATCTTACGGGTGATGGTTTTTGACGCCATTCCCTCCTGTTTAAGCCCGGCCAGCCACGACCTGACAAAGGAAGGTTTTATATCCTGTAATGCCACTTCACCAAAATGATGGTGTAAATAATCAAAAAAAGAGGAAAGATCATTTTTGTAGGATATGACCGTATGCTGTGAGTACCTTTTCTGGAATTTGAGGTAATCAATGAAATTCTGTATGGTTTGCGGTACAATCTCCTGCATAAAAAAACTGATACCCAAAGTTAATATAACCGGGTATCAGTTTTAATGTATTGCTGATCTAAATATTCTTAGTCAAATTTTCCTGCTGTAACCTGTTCTTTATAAACAGCCTTAAGCACTTCTTTGCGACGACGGATAGATGGCTTAATGAAAGCCTGCCTTTCCCTTAACTGCAACAGGATCTTGCTTTTCTCAAATTTCTTTTTGTACTTTTTGAGTGCCTTGTCAATGTTTTCGCAATCTTTTGAATCAATAATTAACATATAATATATACCTCCTTTAGGTGATTTTAAGTTCGCAAAGATAGTAGAAATATTTAAAAAATGGAATTCTTATGTCAAATACCTCGAAATTTGGGGCATGTTTACAGGAATAATCGAAAATACAGGAATAATCAGGGAGATCAGCAACCAGGGCACTAATTGGACCTTTTGGGTGGAATCTCCCCTTGCCAATGAGCTCAAAGTGGACCAAAGCCTTAGCCATAGCGGCGTTTGCCTCACTATAGAAGAAATAAAGAACGGCATGCACCGTGTTACCGCCATTGATGAGACCATTTTAAAAACGACCTTGGGCAATTGGGAAAAAGGAACTGTAGTTAACCTGGAAAGATGCATGCAGTTAAATGGCAGGCTTGACGGGCATATCGTGCAGGGTCATGTGGACTGCACAGCAGAATGCTTTGACGTGGTTGAAAAGGAAGGTAGCCGGGAATACCGGTTTTGCTTTTCAGAACAATTTGCTATGCATGTTATTGAGAAAGGCTCCATTACAATTAACGGCATAAGCCTTACCGTATTTAATATCAGTAATAATGCCTTTACAGTTGCTATCATTCCTTACACCTATGAACATACAAATATCAGGTTCATAAAAAAAGGAGATGCTGTAAATATTGAATTTGATGTAATAGGGAAATATGTAAACCGGATAAGGGAAATTAAAAATATTACTTAACCTCTCTTTTAAGCAATAGCATTTCCATTTTTTTGAAATTCACGACTAAATTTAAACCCTCCTTAACTTATTTTTTAATTTTAAAAAAGGCTTTTCAATTACCTGGTAACTGATGGCTGCAATGATAAAATTAATTATAAAAAAGATCAAGATTCGAAAGATTAGTGGCATTGAAATATCCAATTTAGCAAAGATGACCAACCCAAAAGTGAGTGTGTAACCATGAAAACAATACAACCCGTAAGATATTTTACCAGTGTACACTAACAATTTCTGTGACCCAAGCTTTAAGATGGTCCGTTCATTAACCATTTGTTCAATTATTACAAGCCCCATATAAATGATAAACATATAACGGGCAAAAAGGTCAAGGAAGAGAGCGAAGGCTGGTGGTGAAATATAAATGAGACAAAAAATGATAACATACAATAACGGTGCTGACAGGAAAAAGAGTGCATCTTGCCAAATGCTTATTCTTTTGAAGAACTCCACCACCTTATACCCCTGTTGCATAGCAACTGCTGCAATAATACCTGCTGCAAAATCAAAAAGATAAGTAAGGGTGTGAAAAAAATTATAGATGTTATTGTTAATCGTATAAATTGTAAATATTATGCTCACGACTGCAAATATCCCGGCACAGTATGCAAGTCTTTTTTGAAAAAAAACCAGGCAAATACCCCATATAATATAAAACTGTTCTTCAACCGACAATGACCAGAGAAATCGGAGAAAATATACATGGCCTTCGAGGTAATAATTAGATATAAACAACAGGTAATAAATAGCGGGCGGCAGCGTAACAGGAATATTTAGCGCAGCTGAAAAATAAGGAACCAATGTATAGGTGAGCAACATCAATAAAAAATACAATGGCCAGATGCGCAGAGCTCTCCTGACAAAATAATTTATAAATGAAAAACTGCCGGTGGCTTTATATTCATTTATCCCCAACCAGGTCAATAAAAAAGAAGAAAGGATAAAAAAAACGTCTATAGTTAACGCCAGGTTATCATAAAAATACTTGAACATACTGCCGAAAAATCCTGATGTAAAATTGGGGTGATAAGCATGCAGCAGGAAAACCAAAAAAAAATCGAGCCCACGGATGGCATCCAATTGGGGGAAATAGTATTTTGGCCTTTCCTGCATTACAGGGAATCAATTTTATTTCCCTTCATTGTTTTTTGTATGGCCACATCCATTATCCTTTCTGCATAAGGCCTTGAAATTGCATTAAGCGCTTCTGTTTTTGTTTGAACAAGATTTTTATCATTCATATCAAGCGATAACTGCAGCGCCTGTATGACCAGCGAGGTTTCCGTGATCTCGGTTTCGGTTAGTTGATCAAAATTCTTCTGGATGAACTTTTCGGTTGTCTGCAACAATTGCTCAGCCTCTGTTTTAGCTTCCGTTAAGGCACGTATCGCCATATCTTCTTTTGCATGACGGATCGAATCCTGCAACATTTTTTCAACATCGTCATCCGTTAACCCATATTGCGGCTTTACTTCAATGGACTGTTCGATACCGCTTCTTACTTCTCTTGCATTCACTACCATGATGCCATCGGCATTTATTAAAAAACTCACTTCCACTTTTGGCATGCCTGCCGGCATTCCCGGTATTCCTGTTAAATTGAATTCAGCCAGGCGACGATTATCTTTTACAAGATCCCTTTCCCCCTGGAAGACGGCGATCTTCATCCCGCTTTGCCCGTCTTTATAAGTAGTGTACTGCCTGGATGCTTTGGTCGGGATCTTTGAATTGCGGGGTAAGAGTACATCCATTAAACCACCCATTGTTTCCAGGCCAAGGGAAAGGGGTGTTATGTCGAGCAATAAAAGATCCTTTGTATTGCCTGCCAGGATATCAGCCTGTATCGCGGCACCCAGTGCAACCACTTCATCCGGATCAACGGAATCATTTAGTGCCTGACCAAAAAAATCACTTACCATCTTTTTCACCAAAGGAACCCTTGTGCTTCCTCCAACCATCACAACCTCATTAATGCCTGTTGTTTTTATACCTGCATCTTTAAGTGCATTGCTACAGGAAACGATCGTTTTATCAACGATCGGCTTTATGATGGCTTCAAATTTTTCCCTTGTTATGAAAAGCTTATTGCCCTCATAAATAGTTTCAAAGGATTCATTCTTTGACAAATGTTTTTTTGCTTCTTCTGCCTTCAGGCGCAGTAATTGGCGGTGATTTGTTTTATCCTTTCCCTTATCCAGGTCAAACGTGTTTATCCAGTGATCCGCAATCGCGGCATCAAGATCATCTCCACCTAAAAAAGTATCTCCATTTGTAGAAAGCACTTCAAATATGCCATTTGATATATTCAATATCGAAATATCAAAAGTGCCGCCACCCAGGTCATACACGGCGATGGTTCTACTCTCTGCCTTATCCAGGCCAAATCCGTAAGCAAGGCTCGCAGCTGTAGGCTCATTAATGATCCGCAATACATCAAGACCTGCTAATTTACCCGCATCCCTTGTTGCCTGCCTTTGCGTATCATTAAAATAAGCAGGCACCGTGATCACCGCTTTGCTTACCGGTGTTTTCAGGATATGCTCTGCCTGTTTCTTAAGTTCTTTTAATATAAGCGATGAAAGATCAACAGGAGAATAAAAATTATTTCCCACCTGCACTTTTACCAGCTTATTTTCATCATCAATGATCTTGTAAGCCAGGGCACCGGAATTATTTTTTACATCATTGTAAGTTTTTCCCATTAATCTCTTCGCCGAAAAGATGGTATTCGTTGCATCAGACAGCAGGTATGGTTTTGCTTCTTCGCCAACAGTAACATTTCCGTTTTCACCAAAATGAACAACCGAAGGCACCAATGAGCTGCTGTTGTGTTCTTTTAAAGCAACAGGTTTTTTATTTTCGGGATGTATAATGGCAACAAGGCTATTGGTCGTTCCCAGGTCAATTCCTACAATGATATCTTCCTGCTGTAAGCTTCCTGTGGCTATATTGATAGCTATCTTAGCCATTTGTTTTTATTTTGTTTTTTATGCAGAACTGCTTTTTTTATCTTATTGCAAATATATCCTTAATTTCATTTTGATACTAAAAGACTTACTGATGGGACTTGTTTCAATTGGCGATTTCATTGACCTGTTCTACAAGATCAGGGCAAGGGGTATAAAGTTTATTTTAGGCAAGGCCTCGCTGAACCCGGCGAACAGGACAAAGAATACCTGGAATGATATTGACAGCAATTCCTCGAACTGGTGGATACTAGAAGGCGTTCAAAAAAGATGGAATAAACTTATCACGGGCAACGAAGAAATGACCTATGAAGATTATGTAGCAATAAAATATTTATTTAACAGAAATAAAATTTCATTTTTATCCATAGGATGCGGAAGTGGTGAGCATGAGATCAAATTCGCTCATTACCCCAATATTGCAACCATAACAGCTATTGATATTGCAGCAGCGCCACTGAAACTGGCACAGCAAAAAGCCATAGCGCTCAATTTACAGAATATAGCATTCATCAACACTTCGTTCGGCAGTTTTACATCAACGGGAAAATTTGATGTGATCCTGTTTCATTCCAGCCTGCATCATTTTAAAGACATAAAACAGGTTTTATTAAAAGCAAAAGGGCTTCTTGCTGACAATGGAATTCTGATCATAAATGAATACGCAGGACCAAATATGTTCCAGTTTGGTAAAGAAAGAAAGCAATTCTTAAATAAAACATTAAAGATGATTCCTGCAAACCTGAGACAGCGGATAAATTCCAAAAAGATCAAAACAACAATTTATGAACCGGGTGTCTTAAGAATGTATATAGCAGACCCGTCTGAAGCATGCAACTCGGCAGCCATTATGGAAAATCTGAATTACCTGTTCCATGCAAAAGAAGAAAAAAAATTAGGTGGTGATATCCTTCACTTTGTATTAAAAGATATTGCACATAATTTTTTACCCGGAAAGCCGGAAACTGTCCCTGTTCTAAGAACCCTTTTTAAAATTGAAGATGATTATATCGCCAATAAAAAATATTCAGACTTTATGTTTGGCGTTTATGAAAATAAATGAGCAAAAAAAAGGACCGTTTATAACAAACGATCCTTTTTTTGCTTTTTAAGGGGCTAACGGATGAGTACCATTTTTCCGTAACCCTTATTAAAATATTTATCCGTCTTGGCATCTTCTGCCTTGAATTTTTCCAGTGATCTGCCATTGAGGTTGGTCAATACCCTGTATAAGTAAACACCATTTGCCAGCTTGGCGCCATACATATCCGTTCCATCCCATTTAAATTCGGTGATATTCGATCCCACATGTAATGCCCCAAGTTCATCGATGGTTATTTCCCTTACAACTTTACCCGTTATGGTCAGGATCTGTATCCTGATAT